>JAYRWZ010000333.1:0-7430 GCA_041917875.1 Chloroflexota bacterium
ACACCGCTTCTATGCCCTTAGAATTGCAGCCCGGCACTTGGTTTTATCGTATTCGGTCGGGGTATGCGAATGTGTATTCGGGGTATAGTCCAATAGTGGAGCTGGATGGCGGCACAGGCAATGTCGGGGGGTGATAAACGGGACTGAATGAAAAACAATAGCCCCCGACGATGTTCGAGGGCTATTGAGCTGATGAGGCGATTGATACTTGCTGATATGGAGTGTTATCGGAGCAATCCGGCTGTTTTTCTTTGGCTTATGGTTTGCCTTGAATTGAGTTCGGCTTTTTTTGTTCTGCCTGTGACATCCACTTGCGAAGTGAGTTCTTTGAGAATTTCAGCTAATTGGCTTAATTCGGTGACATTGCGGGCTACGTCCATGATTGTGGATGCAGATTCGGCAGAGATAGTAGAAATATTGGTGACATTGCGTGCGATGGTGTCGCTTGTGAGAGATTGTTCTTGGGCAGCACCGGCAATGGAGCTGACTAATTCGACCATGTGTCCGGCACTTTGCACGACTTGTTTGAGGGCTTCTCCGGCATTGTCAGCCATGGCAATACCTTGTTCAACTTCTTTGCTTCCTTGTTGCATTTGTTTTACGGCTTCGGAAGTCTCTTTTTGTATTGAGGTAATCATGTCGCGAATTTGTTTAGTAGCGGTAGTAGTTCTTTCGGCAAGTTTTCGGACTTCGTCAGCAACGACGGCAAAACCACGCCCTTGATCTCCTGCACGAGCTGCTTCGATGGCAGCATTGAGTGCAAGTAAGTTTGTTTGGTCAGCGATGTCGCTGATGACGGAGACAATTTCAACGATAGAAGTTCCGGCATCGCCAAGTCTTTGGACTGTTTGTTGCGATTCGTGTACGACACCGGCTATATGTCTCATTTTAGCGATTGTGTTTTGGACTGTTTGTTGTCCTTCAGTAGCAAGTTGTCCATTGCTTTGAGCAAACTCGGAAGTTTTTTGTGCACTGTTAGCTGTTTCGATGATATTGCTTGCCATTTCTTCGACGGCAGCGGCGACATCAATTGCTTGCCCGGATTGTTCACGCGCGCCGGCAGCAAGCTGTTCTGTTGCGCCGCTAATGCTTTGTGTTGAATCAGCCATTGTGTAGCTTAGTTCTTGAATTTGCCCTACGATAGCTCGTAAATCGTGTTTTGTTTTTCTGTCAGTGATGACAATACCTGCTAATTGAGAAACGATTTGTATTGTATCTTCATCGAAATCGGTGAATTCTTTGCCGTCTTCTTTTTCGGTGAAATAGACATTTCCCATTGATTGTTTGCCAAAAAGTATGGGCGCACCGACAAAAGATTTCATGGGAGGATGTCCTGATGGGAATCCGGAGCTGCTGGGGTGTTTTGACATATCGGCGACCCGCAAGACTTTGCCTGTTTGTTGAATGTGGCCGAGCAAACCTTTGCCGACGGGCGGGTGAGCAATGCGTCTTTTTTGTTCTTCGGTCATGCCGACGGTGACGAATGATTTGACAGTGCCATCTTCGTTCATGATGGAGGCGGCTGCGTATCGGGCTTTGACAATTTCCATAAGCCCTTTGAGCATTGATTCCAAGGCGGTTTCGGTGCTTCGTTGGTCGGTAGTCATTTCGACGATGGTGTTCATCATGAGCTTAGCGCCATGCAAACGGTTTTTAATATCGGTTTTCATGACATTGAAAGCTTTGATAAGAGTGCCAATGTCATCGTCATGTGTTTCGGGCACATTGTGGGTATAATCTCCGAGCAATACTTTTTGTGTTGCGATGGTCAATTCGGCAATTCGTGGGGATATTAAGCGTTCAATAATCCACCCCATAACCAGATTGACGATAATGGCAACAACCACGCCGATGATCAAGAGAATTAACAATTCCGCCGCCAGCCCTTGAACGATCTCATTGTCTTTGGCTGAGATAGCAGAAACGATATCGCCCATTCTTCCCAGCTCGCCTTCGAGCGCAATATAGGCAGTTTCAAATTCTGCAACCCCGGCAAGAGCAGCATTTTTATCAGATTTAGCAATTTCGATGATTTTTTCGGCAGCTTGAAGATATTGTTTGTAAACGGGTCCTGTTTTGGTATAGCCGCTTCGTACATCGGGGTGTGATTTGGGGCTTATCATTTCGTCCACTTCTTTAGAGCCGATAGCGCCGTGTTCTTGGAGCTGGCTCATGGCTGTATTGGCTTCGGTATTTGGAAGCAAAGCGGAATAGACATCACCTCGAATGGCATCGTGCATCATGTCTAATTGTCCTTGGCACACAATTGCTTCGAGATTTTTTTGTAAGTCATTGGTTGCTTTGACAATTTTATTGGATTGCCAATAGACAATCAGCCCCCCGATAGCCACAAAGAACGTATTCATTGCAATAAGAACTACTAACTTAGTTTTGACAGTTGAATTAGTAAATTTTTTCATTTATGTACCCCTCATAAAGTATGAATTGAGAAATTTCAATGATGATATGTTGTAAAAATACCATGTTATCTGATAATCACAATCAAATGATTGTCAGAAAGTATTGATTTGATTGGTTTGGGCGACAACCACATAATGTGTGCCAGAGCTGCGGACGGCGATGAGGCAAGAAGGGCTGCAAATGCTTGGTGAGTAGAACAAAAAAGTTAATGGCTTGACGGATTATTCAAGAATGATTTCTTTATTGCGCAAATCGGGATTGACCACAACGACAATTGCTCCCAGATACGTAGAGAGCGTGAATGATTCAGGCAAGTTTGTGGAGAAATTGTAGAGGAAACGATCTTCTTGGACACTATAGAGCCAAGTGAAAAAACCGAAGGATACGTGGAGCTTTTTAGGCAACATAGCATTTTCAACAATGTAGTCATCAATTTGTTGATACATCTCGGCACAGTATTCGAAGGGTATAGTCATAGTAGATAGTCAGTGAGTGTATGTGATGGATAAAACCGCAATGTTAAAGCAATGACACATAGAACGGAATTTTGTAACAGCAATTATGACCGAAAAATTAGTTTTGTTCAGGAAAAAGCCAAAGTTTGATGAGTTGGGGATTCTTTGGAGCAAAGAAGAACCAGGCCATGACCGCAGCTCCAAAAGCCCAAAGGAGGTATTTTGCTTGTTGCGGCTTGTTTTTTTTAACAAAATTCCAGAGCAAAGCTCCTGATCCGCAAATCGCAATGACAGCAAAGGTAAGTATGGCAATCCCGACGGGTTCTTGCTGTCTTTCGATGATAAATCGCAAACTCCAATCACGCATGACAGTAAAGATAAGAATGCCTTGCAAAATATAGATAAAGAGTGATTCTTGCCCGCAGCGTCTGATTATAGCGGCAAAACGCCCATGCAACCATCGTTCCGCAAGAAAAAGCAATGAAAAGAACAGCGATGCGCCCGCGAGCCGGAAGAGAAAATATTCGGGAGCCATAGTCCACCATTTTTTTCCCTCAAAAGCAGAAAGTCCTGTGTTTTTAAGTATAAAAAGTAAAAAACAAAGAGTAAATGTGGTCGAAGCGATGCCGATGGCAAATTGTCGTTTATTTTTTGCATCAAAGAAGTAGCCCGCCAATGCCGCTCCGCCAAAGAAGTAGCCCCCCCACGGAATAAAGGGAAAGGGAGAAACAGGTACGGGGGCAAACAATGGCATAAATGGATAGGGTAAAAGAGAATAGATTTCTGTTTGCCAAATCGGTGCGGCAGCAAAGAAAAACAGTATGGTGATTGCCACAAAAAGCCCACGCATGGTTTTCATAGAAATAGGTAATAATGCTATGGCTAAGGCAGTGAGCGAGGAAAATACAATGCTGTGGAGAACATCGCAGCGATAAAATATAGCCATTTCATCGGGGGTGGCTTCCATAAAATGCCGCAAAGCCATTGATGGGGTGTCCAGCAAATATGCGGCAACCAGAATGTAGAGCAAGCGACGAAGATAAAGCCAGAGCGATGGTGCAAAAGCACGGTATTCGTCACGTTTACGTGCAGCGGCAATCATAAATCCAACGCCGGCGCAAAAAATGAAGCCAACAGAAACAAATCCGTTGGAAATATTGATCGCATCGTAGAGCCATCCTTCCCGATATTCGGGTTTGATAAACTCATTGAGGACATGCGTTTCTATCATCCAAAGTGCTGCTATACCGCGCATAATATCAATGAAGACAAAACGCTCTGAGTTCTGCTGTTTCATACTGTAGTTTTGCTCAATGTTTACGGGATATAATGTTCTTTCTTGAATAATTCGATTACTTTTTCCATTTTCATGCCCCGCGACCCCTTGATAAGAACAATATCGTCAGCCTTGCACAAAGCGAGTAGCTGTTGAGCACATTGTTCATGGCTTGCAGCAATGCTTATGGTATCCGATTGGATACTCAGCGCAGCTTTTATACAATATTCGCCTATGACAATCAGATGATGCGCTTTGGTAATTGCATTGTTTATGAGAACTTGATGTTCAATGTCTGTGGCATCGCCTAATTCTCGCATATCGGCGAGCACCGCAATTTTTTTGCCGTGAGTGGGATAATCATGAAGGGTTTGCAGAGCAAGTGCCATAGATTCGGGATTGGCATTGTAACAATCATTCAGAAAAGTAATACCATGTATTTTTTGTACTACCATACGCGCATAGCCATGCGTTTCGGCAGGAGCATACTCTGCAAGAGCTTTCAGCACAGAATCAAGTTCCATACCCGCAGCAAGACAAGCAGCAATAGCCGCAGTGGCATTAAGCACAGCGGTAAGCCCTATTGTATTGAGCCGGCATTGATGAATGCTGCCGCAGAAGTACACCGATAACTGCGGATGCAATTCACTGTCAAAGGTATATGTTGTTGCTACATCCGCATCACCTCTTGTGCTAAAAGTGAGCGAATTATCAAGCATTGCATAACGAGCCAATCGCTCATCATCAATGTTAATCACGGGGATTCCTTTACTATTGTCCAGAAACCTAAAAAGTGCGGTTTCTTCTTGCTCTACCCCATCGAGATCTCGTAATTTCTCTAAATGTTCTTTGCCAATATTGGTAATAACACCTACGGTCGGGGAAACAATATGGGCAAGTCTTTCAATTTCTCCGGGTTCATTGGTGCCTATTTCTATGACTGCGGCTTGATGGTGTGCCTGTAATTGGAGCAAAGTAAGCGGCACCCCGACACGATTATTGTAATTGGATTCAGTTTTTAGAGTTATAGCTTGTGATGCACAACAATGGGCAATAAGTTCTTTTGTTGAAGTTTTTCCGGCGGCACCGGCAACGGCAATCACGGGAATTGAAAATTTATGCCTGTGGAAACGCGCTAATTCACCAAGTGCAAAAAGAGTATCTTCAACAGCAATATGGGGTATATGAGAATAGAGAGGGGCTTTTTCACGAAGAAGTATAATCGCAGAAACACCTTTGTCCAAAGCCGTCAGGATATGGTCATGCCCGTCAAAACGCTCACCCGCCAAAGCAATGAAGAGTGCGCCACTTCGCAAAAACCGCGTATCTGTCGTAACACTTGTGCATTGCGCAGGCAATTGATGACAATGTTCTTTGCCAAACAAAGCATACAGTTCTTCACGCGTAAATATGGTTGTATTTTCAATCATAAGTGATCACAAAATTGTGCAAAAATAGGATTTCATAACTTGGTAAAGACATATAGGGATTTCTCGATGACTAAGATTGCGCTCAATAGAGATGCACAAAATTGTCACCCAAATCACGGTTCATGGCTTATAACGAGAATTATTCTTCTAATTTTGCCACAATTCGTGACCATTATGAAAGATAAAGATGAAAGCAAGCTTAGACGAGATGAAAACATTAGCGGCATCGGTTATCATGCCGCGACTTGAGCCGGAGGAATATAAAAATAAAGAAGAGTACAGCAGGAATATTCATGCACTTATTGCTGCCGGAGTATGCGGATTTTGTGTGTTCAAAGGTGAGCTTGAGTATGTGCGGACTATGATAGACGAGCTGCAAACACTTGCCGGCGGACGCTTACTTTTCAGCGGAGATTTTGAATACGGAATTTCGATGCGCATCAATGGCGGAACGGATTTTCCGCATGCAATGGCACTTGGGATAGCCGATAATGAAGAGACAACAGAAAAAATTGCAGCCGCAGTAGCCCATGAAACACGGGCTTTGGGGGTTCATTGGAATTTTGCACCCGTTTGTGATATTAACTCCAATACGGAAAACCCAATCATTAATATTCGCTCTTTCGGAGAAACCCCGAGCAGAGTTATGAGCCATTGCGTGCGGTGGATTCATGGCACACAGGCACATAATGTGATTGCGTGTGCAAAACACTTTCCCGGTCATGGCGACACCGCCACAGACTCACATCTTGGATTGCCCGTTCTCACATTAAACGCAGACCGCATAATGACGCATGAACTGTTACCTTTCAAAAAAGCGATAGAAGCAGGAGTTCGCTCTGTCATGATGGGCCATTTAGCGGTTCCCAACCTTGATGCAAGTGGTGCTCCGGCTTCTTTATCATATCCGTTGGTGACAGAGTTATTACGCAAAAAATTAGGGTTTGCAGGTCTTATTGTCACCGATGCCTTGGATATGGGAGCAATTACTTCTCATTATAGCTCGGCGGAAGCAGCACTTGCGGCAGTATCCGCAGGTATAGATGTTGTGTTATTACCACAAAACCCTTGGGAAGCCATCGAAGCATTAGCCGAAGCAGCAATGAATGATAACAATATATATCAAAGACTTACCGAGTCATCACTTCGGATTGAACAAGAAAAGCGATGGTGTTTTTCTCATAAAGAAACAGCACCTGTTAATTTACAGGAGTATGGCAGCATGGCATTTCATGCGGCACGTGCGGCTGTGCGTATCAGCGGTGATCGGGGACTTATTCCCCTTGGAGAAACAAAGTCATTTGTCGCCTTTGCAGTTATGCAAAATGATAATCCGCAACCCGGAGTTAATTTTTTTCATTTTGTGCAGCAAATTGTGGAAAATGATTGTGATTTCGGATTTATGGATGCTCATATCTCCGATGAAGAAATTGAGGCATATCGCGAGCAAACCTCTACTGCCGATATTGTGATTTTTGCATTATTTATTCGCCCGCGTTCTCATTCGGGCAGTGTGGGCATACCGCCACGCATAAATGAAGCAGCACAAATCATAGCAAATGGCAGACCCGTGATTGCAATATTATTGGGCAGCCCTTATTTAAAATCATCATTTGAGGCAAACACCTATATTACAACGTATTCCGATTCATTGGCCGGTATTGCGGCGGCAGCTGTTGCTTTAACAAAAGGGACATGAAGATAAAGAGATAATCAGGAAAGAAACAACGCCCAATAATAGGATACTAGGATTAAAGTGATTTTGAGGATGTACATGATTGATTTGCACGATTTTCAATGATGTAAACGTATTTTGAACATTAAAACCACTTTTGTTTGAGTATAAAT
>JAYRWZ010000334.1:0-3195 GCA_041917875.1 Chloroflexota bacterium
GCGCTATTTCTTGTGGAATTTTATGGGCAGAATGGGAGATAATCAAGATGCGCCATCAGCATTTGTTGGAACGAAAAGAAGTTGGGAGTATAAAGCATATACATATGGTTCCGGCTTTGCAGATTTGTTCCCCATAAAATTCTGGGGTATTCCTTTATTTATTGGTTTAATAGGAATGTTATTCCATTTTTGGAAAGATCCCAAAATTGCATTTACCTATTTGGTATTGTTCTTAATGACAGGTATGCTTGCAGCATATGCCCAGAATCAACAAGATCCGCAACCGCGAGAACGTGACTATTTTTATGTGGCTTCGTTTTTAGTGTGGAGTATGTGGATTGGTATCGGCGTTTTTGCCATTATTGATTCTATCAGAGCAGCCAAAGAAAATGTGGGGCTTACGGGAGCCGTTCTTGCCATTGGAATTATTGCATTACCGGTAAATATGGCAGCGGGCGGTTGGAAGATTCATAGCCGTGCCGGAAATTATATTCCATTCGATTTTTCTTATAATGTTTTACAAAGCTTAGAAAAAGATGCCATAGTCTTTACCTATGGCGATAATGATACATTCCCGCTGTGGTATATGCAAGATGTTGCCGGAGTTCGTCGTGATGTGCGCGTTGTTAATTTAAGTCTTGGTCAAACCGGCTGGTATATCAATGAATTAAAAAATCTTGCGCCGTGGGGTGCTAAAAAAATACCGCTCACATTTTCTGATGAGTCGTTAATGGTTGATGAAACCGATCCTCGCTCATTAGCTCCCACGTATGGCGAAGCAATGCCGGTTACAGTATCGGTGAGCAAAGATATTTTAGCAAAATTCAGTAATGATCCTGCTGTTATTCAGCGAGGCACAATGCAGTTTATGTTTAATGGCGATGGCAATGCACGTCAAGGCGAAGGTGGCGCTCGTATGTACTTTATGGGAGTACAGCATCAGTTAATTCGTAATATTATTGAAACAACAAAATTTGAGCGTCCTGTATATTTTACCCCGGGAACAACAGAATATTGCGGTCTTGAAAATTATCTACGTTGGGAAGGGCTTGCATTACGGGTTTGCCCTGTTCCGCAAGGCGGCAGAATGGGCGAATCCTTCAATGAAGAAGTCATGGATCAATGTTTGTTGAATATTGACAATACAGATAATTTCTCAACGACTCCGAAATATGGATTTAAGTATCGCAATCTCAATAATACCGATGTGTATTATGATGAGACAGCTCGCCGTTTCCCGGATAGCTATCGCATTTCATACTTGCGATATGCAAATTATTTAATCAATGAAAAAAATGACAAGAAAAAAGCAGAAAGGGTGCTTGATGTCTTAGATAAAAATATATCTCCGTCGATGTTCCCGATGGGCTATACTTGGGAGTATCAGTTGTCGGAAATGTATAAACAAATTGGTGCGAATGAAAAAGCGAGAAAATATGCAACTATTCTTTTAACATCGGTTCAACAACTTATTGATACGCCTAAGTTAATCGAATATGAGCGTTTTGCCGATCAGTTTTCTCCTTTTGATGCAGCGGCTAAAGCCCACATGACTCTTGGCAATTACGATAAAGCAAAAGAAATGCTGATGATGTGGCAACAGCAAGAAAATAATCTTCGTATTCGCTTCGAGATGGACAATATAGATGTTGTCAAACTCGAAAATCAAGGTGATTATCGGGGTGCTATGATGAAAGCCAATGAATATATGATGAAATACAGTCAAGATCCGCAATTACAGCAAATAGTTTCTCAATGGTATATCCGATTGGATGATTTGCGTAAAAAAGCCGGCATCGGACCAACGGACTCATCACAAGTGGTGGTAGGGCAGTAATCACAGATTTTGGTTAATGTAATCATTTTTATCATATCAAGGGATCAATTCAATAAAGAGTAGATCCCTTGATTATTTTTAGAGGTATTCTAACAATGAAACCATCCGATGTACTTATATCATGGGTTGATGAATATTCCGATGATTTATATGGTTGGGCATATAAAAAGACAAAAAACAAGCACATAGCGCAAGATATAGTTCAAGACACATTTTTAGCCGCATTACAGCAAATTGAAAATTTTTCTCATCGCAGCCACCCTAAGACCTGGTTGTTTGCCATACTCAATAATAAAATTGCAGATGTCTATAGAAAAAGAAAACACATTGCTGTGTTTGAAACTGAAAATGACCCGCAGGAAAGCAGTGATATGTTTACAAATGACGGAATGTGGAAACCAGAGTATTTGCCGGCAGAATGGTACGGAGAATCAAATTTATTCGATAATCCCGAATTTATTGATGTGTGGGAACAATGCTTACAACGTTTGCCGGAGAAGTGGTTAACGACAGTAGAAATCACGTACTTTGAGAAAAAATATGCTCAGGATGAGCCCAAAGAAACTCTTTCTAAAAGTAATTATTGGCAAATCTTATATAAATCACGGTTGCAATTGCGTAAGTGCTTAGAACTTCATTGGTTTAAACAATGATTGTATTTACGTGTTGTTGTGTGCTTTTAGTTGTTGTTTGATATTCTTCTTGATCTCTTCAGGCAAAGTCAGTTGACGAGCTTCATGGTCATGGTGCAATAGTGCATCAATAAAAAGAAACTGTTTGCGCAAATATTCACATGGTGGACATAATATGCCGTGTACAACAATTTTAAGGCGTGTCAGAACCCCTGGTCGCGTATCAAGAGATGAAGACATTAACTCAGCAGCTTGCCGACATGAAATCAGTAATGGCTTGAGTAAAAATATTACAATTTTCATGCTATTGTAAAGAAAGTGTGAGTATATATCATGATATCAGAGATTCCGTAGATTTTCATAATTGATGCGTGTAATATTGGAAATACAGAAGCCATATCGGTAAAAAAATAGCAATGATTATTACAGTGTAACAACCATTGCTAGTTTAACATATAAAGGATTGTTACTATTTATTTTTTCGTAAAGACATAATCGTAGGTGTCTTTACTTGATGAATGGCAGCCATTGCACATACCCTCCATCAGACCTGCTCCTCTGTCGCCGATTTTACCGTCCTTGACGATAAACCATTCCCACCCATTGTGAGTAGAGTTAAATGAGGCACCACGTTTTACCATGCCCATTGCTGCCAACAGACGGCCATCTTTATGCCGCATTTCTTTCACAAGAATAGTACCATTTGCCCATTTGCCGTTTGATTTA
>JAYRWZ010000335.1:0-2391 GCA_041917875.1 Chloroflexota bacterium
CCGCTGCCGGACATCAGCCGATGATAACTCCTGACGGACGTTTCACTATTGTCTTTAATGGCGAAATATATAATCATGAACGCTTACGTCCCGACCTTGAAAAAAAGGGGTATCGCTACCGCTCTCGCACCGATACGGAAACTATATTATATGGGTATCAAGAATATGGGGTGCAATTTCTTCATGCAATGATTGGTATGTGGGATTTAGCAATATGGGACAATCAGAACAATGAATTGTTTTGCGCACGCGATCGTATTGGTGTAAAGCCATTGTATTACACATATCGCAATGGGCACTTTATTTTCGGATCTGAAATAAAATCTATTTTGCAACATCCATCCGTAAAGCGAGAGATGAATTATGCGGAGATGACCAATTATTTGGCATTTTCCATGACAAGTGACCAATCCACCATGTTTGAAGGCATTCATAAATTGCCTGCGGGGCATTTTGCTCGTTTGCGTTCAGACGGCACATTACACATAGAGCGATATTGGTCGCCTATGGGGCATCAAGTCGAATATACGACGATGTCCGAGCCGGAAATTATTGATGAAATTATGCGATTATTGCGTCAAGCAGTCAAAGACCGCATGATGAGCGATGTTCCTTTTGGCGTATTTTTAAGCGGAGGTGTTGATTCCAGCACCAATGTGGCATTGATGGCAGAACTGATGGATAGACCCGTGGATACATTTTCCGTCGGTTTTAAGGAATTGGAAAAATACAATGAAATGGAATATGCACGGCAAGTGGCGGGCATATTTAACACCAATCATCATGAAATACTTATTGACCATAATGATGCATTGCCTGTTTTAGAAGATTTAGTGTGGCATGAAGATGAACCTAATGGCGACCCCGTATGTATTCCGCTTTATTTTTTAAGCAAATTAACTCGTGAGGCGGGCACAACGGTAATTCAAGTGGGCGAGGGAAGCGATGAGCAATTTGTGGGCTATCCGTGGATGGTAAGAGAATATAATTTTTATCGCAAACCGTGGCGCAATTTTATGGCATTGCCACAATGGGCGCGCACCATGGTCTATGGACTCAGCAAACCCATACTTTCTGCTCGCGGGCAATACCTTGCACTCGATTATATACGTCGCGGCGCAGAAAACAATGAACTCTATTGGGGAGGGGCAGCAACCGTTGTTCCTGAATTTCAAAAGAATTTGTTGAAGGGTACATCTTTTTACTCTGAGACACCGCAAAAAATGTTGTCGCGTATATATGAAAATTTACGTCCTCTACAAAAGAATACTGATGATTATATTCAAAGAATGGCATTTTATGAATTATCCCATCGTTTACCGGAATTATTATTGATGCGTGTTGATAAAATGACTATGGCGCATAGTCTTGAAGCACGTGTTCCTTTTTTAGATTCGCGTCTCGTTGAATTTACCATGACAATTCCTCCGGACAAAAAAATGCCGCCGAATGCAACAACAAAATATCTCTTGAAAAAAGCAGTCGAGCCCATTTTACCTCATGATATTATTTATCGTAAAAAACAGGGATTTGATGCCCCAATCAAAGAATGGTTAAAAAATGAATGGTACAGTTATATCATTTCAATCTTTGAGCAATCAGCCTTGACAAGGCACAACATTCTTAACCATGACTTTATCCTTACCCTCATACATCAACATCGGGACTCACGCTACAATCATGCCCGTCAAATCTTCAATATGCTTAACCTTGCACTGTGGCATAAAAGATTTTTTTCGTAAAACTTTCGTTATCTCGTCAAGAAGTAGTAATTTAGTAGAATCGTTGTAACAATCAATCATTTTCACAGGTGTTTTATGAAACGTATTTCACTTATGCTGGTATCTGCATTAGCACTTACCGTGTTTAGTTGTAAAGTTCAGGATCCTATCAATGTCGACGATAATCCTGTTAATGAAGAAACTCGCTATGCTTTGTCCTTTAATGGCACAACGGATCACATAGTGATAAAAAATGTACCGAAATCAATTGGAGTAAATAGCACCACATCAGCGTGGATTTACCGTAGTGAAACTGCAACAAACCAACAATGGATTGCAGGTATGGGTGCACGACAAAACCTTGTTGTGCAGAAAACAGGTAAGGTTGCAATCACCAACTATCTTGCTAAAGGCAGACAAGACAGCAACCTTGATCCCGGTTACTGGTGTTCTGTTAGTGATCCTGATACAGTCCCTCTTAATCAATGGGTTCATTATGCCGGAGTTATTGAGACCGATGGTGCAAACACAACTTTTACACTCTACAAAAATGGTGTTTTAGTCAATCAACAAACCTTTGAATATGCTGTTAATGGTAATCCGGGCTGTGTTGGCTTTATCGGTGGCGTGCATACTGAGAATAATGAAGGTATTGAGTGTGATTTTCGGA
>JAYRWZ010000336.1:0-4913 GCA_041917875.1 Chloroflexota bacterium
GGCGTCTATTGTGTGAATGTTCGGATGAATTACGGGAACAATACCCGGGACATATTGCGCTGACTATCAGTGCCGGCACCACTATTGTCGGTGAACAAGCCGAGGATGTTGTTGCTTTATGTCTGGAGGAATTGCGGCGTTGTTTTCCGGCGGCACGCGAAGCAACATTATTATCGTGGAAAGTCATCAAAGAAAAACAAGCGACATTTTTGGCGACACCTCCGATTGAGGCACGACGTCCCGAATATGTAACTAAAGCGAAGAATTTTTTTCTTGCGGGTGATTGGACAAAAACGGGTTTACCGGCAACCTTGGAAGGCGCTGCCCAAAGTGGTATCATGGCGGTGCGCAATGCTATAACAAAGTCAGTTTGAGCCGATATTGCGCATATTTCAAACCGATTGTCAAATCATGGTCGTATTTTTGCAGTAAGTAAAGTCGAATCAAAAGTGGTATTGACTGGTCACTGCATCATTGAAAATCAGGTTTGTCAATCATGTATAACCTCAACATCACTGTAATCATGGTATAATTCGGCATGAAAACTGCAAGACGGCTAAACGCGCAGTGATCACAAAAGAGAAAGTACAGTGAAGTATAGACAGTATCAGATTGTTGTGCTTTTATGTATATCCTTTTAATTGTATGGTTTATGCGATGAGTCACTTTTTCTTTCTTGTGCCCGTATTGACATAAAGGAAAAGAGAGAGAGAGACTCAAGCATTGAATTTTTACCATACATCAGATTGGCGCATCTATGGCGGTCACAGCCAAACACATAGAACAATCCCATTATTCATAGATAAAACAAATACGTGTATCTCTCGAAAATAGAAATCGCGGGCTTCAAATCGTTTGCCCTGAAAACATCTCTCAATTTGACCGAAGGGCTGATAGCCGTCGTTGGTCCGAATGGTTGCGGCAAAACGAATATCGTTGATGCTGTTCGTTGGGCTTTAGGAGAGCAGAAAACCTCTGTTTTACGTTCCGACAGCATGGAAAATGTCATTTTTAATGGCTCGAAGATGCGCAAACCCCTCGGTATGGCGGAAGTATCGCTCACAATTCAGAACAATAAACATATTTTACCGCTCGAATACAATGAAGTCACCATAACGCGCCGATTGTTTCGCAATGGCGAAAGTCAGTATTTATTGAACAAGACGCAATGTCGCTTGAGGGATATTGTTGATTTGTTTATGGATACGGGTATGGGTGCTAATGCCTATTCCGTGATCGAGTTAAAAATGGTGGAGCAAATCCTGAGCGACCGCGCCAATGATCGCCGCACATTGTTTGAGGAAGCTGCGGGAATAACCAAGTATAAATCACGCCGTAAAGAAGCATTGCGTAAACTTGATGCCGTTCAGCAAGATTTGTCGCGAGTGAATGATATTGTTGTTGAAGTGCAAAAAGTGGTGGCATCGCTTGGCAGACAAGCCGATAAAGCTCGATTATATAATGAAGTTTCCCAAAAATTGCAGGTTGTGGATTTGGGGCTTTTGCGTTATGATTATGCACAGGCATCTTCCGGCATAGAAAGCATCCGCAAAGAATTTAGTGAGTATTCCGCGCAACGCGATGAATTGCACAAACAATTAGAACAAGCCGAGCAAACTTTGTCGGAATTGGAAGGTGAGCAAGAAACAGCCAATTATGAATTATTGCAAATCACTGAACAAGAAAGCGGTTATGCACGTACCCAAGCACAATTGCAACAAAATCTTGCCGTTGCCCAAGAGCGTCAATCATCACTTATACGTTCCCAAGAGCGTTTAAGCCGAGAGCAAGAAGAATCTCAGCGTTCTCATTCAACACTTGTGGATGCTTTGTCAAGAACTTCCGAACGTTTTGAGATAGTAAAGCAATCATTGTCGGAAGCGGAAGAGTCCTTTACCGTCAAGCGCCAAGAGCGCGATGCCCATTTTACTTCTGTGCAGCAATTGCGCAATGATGTACGTACAGCGGATAATGAACGCGAGCAGGCAACTCGTCGCTATTCCGACCAAAAGGTGAGACAAGAACGCACTGCCGAACGCATTGCCGGCTTACAAAGACGCATCACCGAACTCTCTCACGAATCGCGACAAACCGAGCAATCCTTAGAACAAATCAGCCAACAACTTCATAGCCAGGAAGAGCGTTTGTCGGGATATGAGACAGCAGTAAAAGAAGCCGAACATTCGCGCACTCAAGCACAGCAGACTCAGCAGGATTTGCGTCATCATATCGAAGAAAAAAATACACTTCTGGCAGACAAACGCAATATACTTACCCATAAAAAAGCAACTCTCGACTTTTTGACCGGATTGGTGGACACATCGGAAAGTTCGCGCTTTTTGATGAATTCCGGCGATTGGACACCGACAGCCGAAAAAGCCGTACTCGCAGAGTTGATCGGAGCCGATGATGATGTGCGCATTGCACTTGAAGCCGCTTTGGGTGAATATGGACGTTGTTTTGTTGTCAATACGCGCCAAGAAGCCGAACAAGCAATTCAGTTGTTGGGAGTAAAAGAAAAAGGGAAAGCACAATTTCTTTGTCGCGATTTAATTCGTGATATAGCGGCACCGGCGGCTTTGCAACATAATGACGATATCGTAGGATGGGCGAGCGAAATTGTCCGTACCGACGATGATTTACGCAAAGGTTTACGGGCTTTATTCGGTAAAACAGTCATTGTTCGCACTGCGGAAATTGCTTACTCTCTTGTTCAATCCGGAAATGCGGATGCAGCAATCACCGTACGCGGCGAAGTCTATCATGCGGCAGGAACGGTACGCGGAGGGTCAGTAGCAAAAACCGAAGGTATGGCGGTTGGTAAAAAAGAACAAATCCATAATTTGTCGGCGGCGATTGATGAACTCAATAATGAAAGTGCGGCTTTACAAAAAGAGCTTCATGAATTACGAGCAGAGTTGCAACGCATTGATATGCGGGTATATGACGATGCCGTGAGAAAAGCATCGAATGAAAAAAACAGTTTTGACCAATCCTTGGTATCATTGCGTATGCGCAAAGAAGGTTTGGAAAGCGCCCGCCAAAAACAATATACTGTTGCCGAAGGGTTAGAAAAAGAAATTGAACAACAAAATATTGAAATTCAGACAGCCGAAAAGCATTGCGAGCAGGCACTTGTCGAAATTGAACATACTTCCCACATCAAAAACACACTTTCCGACACATTGCGCGAGCATGAAGCCGAGCTTGCCGTCGCCGAACAAAAAGTGCGAGAAGCAGAATTACGAGCTGTGCAATTACGCGCTGAAGAAAAATCCTTGCTTGCCGATTTGCAACGTTTGGATGCACAAATTCGTGCCGCCGAACGCAGAACCGGTTCACGCGATGAAGAATCGGGACAAACAACCGTGGCTCTCTCCGATTTGGAAAGAGAAATACGAACTCTGCAAACCGAACTTGATGCAATCACCACACAAAAAAATGCAATTCAACAACAGCGGGAAATCATTGCTCAAAAAGTTGCCGAATTACGAACTTCATTCCATACTTATGGCGATGAAACACGTTCACTTCGCAATAATTATGAACGAACAACCGAAAATGTGCATAAAAAAGAATTGCAATTGCATGACTTGACGGTGAGAGTGGAAGGTGTGATAAAAAGAGCGGATGAAGATTTTAAAATTTCCGTAGAAGAGTTACAACAACCGTTAGATGAAGAGTTTAATGTGGAACAAGCAAAAGCCGATGCTGACAAATATCGTTCACGTCTGAAATCGTATGGCAATGTCAATTTTCTCGCGCTCGAAGAATATGAAAAAGAAAATGCTCGTCTTGAATTTTTACAAACACAGTATAATGATTTAATTGCATCCGAAAATACATTAAAAGAAACAATTCATGAAATAAATACAACAGCAAAAGAACAATTTAATGCGACTTTTGATCAAGTAAGGGGGCATTTTAAGACGCTGTTTGCTTTATTGTTTAATGAACAAGGCGAAGCGGATATTGTGCTGGAGGAAGGCGACCCGCTCGAGGCACCATTAACCATTACTGCAAAGCCCCCGGGCAAAAGACCGCAGCATATAGAATTGCTTTCAGCCGGTGAAAAAACTTTAACGGCAATTGCTTTACTTTTCGCTATTTATTTGGTAAAACCAAGCCCATTCTGTATTCTTGACGAGGTTGATGCGCCGCTGGATGATGCAAATATTGAGCGTTACTTGCAATTAATTCGCAAGTTTTCCGAAAACACACAGTTTTTGGTTGTAACGCACAATAAAAAAACAATGGAAGCCGCCGATGTCTTATTCGGTGTCACTCAAGAAGAAGAAGGAGTGTCCCGTGTCGTTTCTGCGCGATTTGCGGATGCGCCAACAGAAGCAAGTGTATTAAAATAATCATTATACGATTTATGTGCATCATACTGTCTTTATGCGCTTAATCAGATTGTAGTATGATATAAATTCTCATTGATTCATAATTAGGAATTAAATATGTCACAACAACGCGGACCCGTATCGCAATTTATTGAACATCATTATTTACATTTTAATGCGGCTGCATTGATGGATGCAGCCAAAGGATATGAACAACACTTAGCCGAAGGCGGCGCAATGATGATAACTCTTGCAGGAGCCATGAGTACAGCTGAACTTGGCAAATCGCTTGCGGAAATGATACGCCAAGATAAAGTGCAAATTATTTCATGTACGGGTGCAAACCTCGAAGAAGATATTATGAATCTTGTTGCGCATTCCCATTACAAACGTGTGCCTCATTATCGTGATTTATCACCGCAAGATGAATGGGAATTATTGGAACATGGTTTTAATCGTGTGACCGATACATGTATTCCCGAAGAAGAAGCATTTCGCCGTATTCAGAAACATATTTTTAAGCAATGGAATAATGCTCAGCAAAACGGTGAGCGATTTTTCCCTCATGAA
>JAYRWZ010000337.1:0-2407 GCA_041917875.1 Chloroflexota bacterium
AACCATTTACTCGGAAATTTTTCGCTTATTTTATTGATCGGACCGCTGCTCGAAGAAAAATACGGCTCAAAAAGTATGGCATTTATGATTACCACTACCGCCTTTGTGACTGCATTGCTCCATACCTTCTTTTTTACGGGTGGCTTGCTTGGAGCAAGCGGCATTGTCTTTATGCTCATTTTGCTCGGCTCTTTCGCCAACATTAAGCAGGGGCATATACCCCTGACTTTTATACTCATTGTGATTCTTTATCTTGGTAAAGAATTTATCTACTCCTTCAATTACGATAATATTTCTCAATTTGCCCACATCATTGGTGGGATTGTTGGCAGCGGCTTTGGATTCTGGGGCGCAAAAGATACTGTCAAAGCATCAACGCCGAATGCAAGTTACTAAAAAAAAACATATCCTCGTACATACTTCGACTCTCTTGAAACATTCGGCATTTACTCATTCTGATTTCAAAACAATCAGAAACGATGTCTTATCAATATTCAAGAAAGTTATTTCAAGCAACAATGATAATTCAACTCAACATCGATTCATTTGGCATAAAGCTACGAAGAAGTTTCCAATTTTGACGATGTTTCTGAGAAAACATGACGCTTCGAACATAAAAAATCACAAATTGCATCAAAAAATAAGTTTTTCCGCTGAAAATGGAACAAAACAGCGCGGCGGCGGTATATGTGGTTGAACCAATGAAAGAAGTCAATATGAACAAAGCACTCCTAATTCTTGCCCTTTCGCTCATCAATGTACTCAACTCGAATGCTCAGTGGACACAATGCACTGGCCCCTATGGAGGAAGGATTACATCTTCTATCGTTGCGGACACACTTGTCTATATAGGTACAATGGATAATGGTATATACGTTCGCCCTTTCCATAGTACTCAATGGTCTCATTTCGGTTTGAGCGGACTATCAATTACCTCATTGTTGAATTATAACAGCAGATTGTTTGCAGCTACATCGCAAGGCGTTTACCGTACCAATGATGGCAAAAACTGGCTGAAAACCGGATTAGAAACATTGACTGTCCACTCGCTTATTGCAACCGACACCACACTCTATGCCGGAACAAATCAGGGCATATATAGCACTACAAATAATGGCGAGACATGGACAGAAACATCACCAGCTTTGGCCAAACTCTCCGTGAAATGTCTTCTTTACGCTAACGATAGACTTTATGCCGGCACTGAAGATGGTCACATGTATCAAAGTACAGATGATGGCATGTCATGGATTTTGAAAGATAATGGTTTGCCCCAATCGACAATTTTCACCCTGATTGCTCATGATTCTACACTCTATGCCGGTCTCTTTAGCGGTGTCTATAAAAGTTCCGTCTATGGCTTATCATGGACCCCTTACGGTTTAGCAGGTACATTCGTCTTATCATTATTAGTTTCCGATTCCACACTCTATGCCGGCGGAGGCGGCGGTCTCTATTATCGAAATACCAATGATATCACTTGGTTCTCATCAAGGCTCGAGAAATTGGATATTTCAACTTGTATCAATATAGATTCCGAATTATACATTATGACTCTTAGCGACGGAGTATATAAAAAGGTATCGCAACAACATGATCAATGGATTTCGATGAGCGACGGTTTAGAATTTCGCTCTATGTCAATAATTCGAGCACATAACGGATCTCTTTTTTGTGGTTCGCAAGAGTTCGGCGGCGGAGTATATAGAAGCAATGACAAAGGCACTACATGGACACTGTTGCCGCAAACAAAAGACGATATACTCACTATGTGCTCTCACAGGTCATCATTCTATATCTCAACACTCAACGAAGGCGTCAAACGAAGCGACAACAATGGAAACACTTGGACAACAGTGACTCAAGGCTTACCCGATACGGATGTATTATGTTTCACTTCTTCATCAGATACACTTTATGCCGGTACATGGAATCACGGTATTTATTACAGCACCAATAACGGTGATATGTGGTATCAGGGATTACTAAAAGACAAAGATATTACCGAATATATTATCACGCCTTTTCATCAATTTGCCGGTACATGGAATCATGGCATTTACAGAAGTTCCAACCATGGAAAAACTTGGGTATCTCTTGCACCGACAACACCTATTGCCAGAGTGAGATTCTTAACATACATCAATGGTTATCTTTATGCAGGTCTTATAAACGGTATTATGGTTCGCAGTACAAATAATGGTGAAAATTGGACAGAGATAACTATAGCAAATTCATTGCCCATTATTTGTATCGAGCAATTTGAAGAAAAAATAATTGCAGGAACTGCAAACGGAATTTACTACAGCTTGGACAATGGTACAACATGGATATATGCCGGTCTTAATGATGAACTTGTTTAAAGATTCTTTAAGAGAATAATAGCACACGCTAGATGCCAAAAAGC
>JAYRWZ010000338.1:0-8803 GCA_041917875.1 Chloroflexota bacterium
ACAGACAGTTCGACAATTGGTGGCGGTGCCGTAAATCGTATTCTTGAGAATTCGGATGCTTCGACAATTGGCGGCGGTATGAATAATACTGTGGAGACAAATTCCCGCGCTTCGGCAATCGGCGGTGGTCGTGCCAATACGATTATAACAAGTTCTAATTATGGCGGCATAGGAAGCGGATTTACGAATACAATCCAGACAGATGCAGATTATAACTTCATCGGCGGTGGTAATACGAACACCGTAACAAGTTCTGACAGTTCCGTTATCGGCGGTGGTGCACGAAACCTTATCACTACCGATGCAGATGCTTCGATTATCGGCGGTGGTATAAGTAACACCATCCAAACAACATCATTAGCAGGTGTTATTGGCGGTGGTCATGGCAATATCATGACCAATACAGACAGTTCGACAATTGGTGGCGGTGCCGTAAATCGTATTCTTGAGAATTCGGATGCTTCGACCATTGGTGGCGGTATGAATAATACTGTGACGACAAATTCTCGCGCTTCGGCAATCGGCGGCGGTCGTGCTAATATAATTACAACAAGTTCTAATTATGGCGGTATCGGAAGTGGCTTTACGAATACTATACAGACAAATGCAGACTATAACTTCATCGGCGGTGGTAATACGAACACCGTAACAAGTTCCGACAGTGCAACGATCGGTGGTGGTGCGATGAACCTTATCACTACCGATGCAGATGCTTCGACCATTGGTGGCGGTATGAATAATACTGTGACGACAAATTCACGTGCTTCGGCAATCGGCGGCGGTCGTGCTAATATAATTACAACAAGTTCTAATTATGGCGGTATTGGAAGCGGATTTACGAATACAATCCAGACAGATGCGGATTATAACTTCATCGGCGGTGGTAATACGAACACCGTAACAAGTTCCGACAGTGCAACGATCGGTGGTGGTGCGATGAACCTTATCACGACAGATGCAGATGCTTCTACCATCGGTGGTGGTAACAATAATACAATCAATGATAACTCACGATCATCTACAATCGGTGGAGGCCACACAAACACTATTGGTACAGGATCCTTCTCCGTGACCATCGGTGGTGGTAATACTAATGATATTGGTAATAATGCTAATTATGCAATTATCGGTGGTGGTCTTAATAATAATATTGCAACGGGTGGCGTAAATTCGGCAATTCTCGGTGGTACATTAAATGACCTTGGAACAACAACGGGAGTTACCAATGCAGTTATCGGTGGCGGTAATAACAATAATATTGCTGACGGTGGAAATAATTCATCTATCCTTGGCGGAAGAAGCAATGATATAGCAGCTTCAACAGACGCGACCATTGGTGGCGGTAATGATAATAATATCGGTGCAAGTTCCACAGGAGCAACTATCGGTGGCGGTACAACGAATAATATATCAACGACTGCAACCAATTCGACGATTAGCGGCGGTACATTAAATGATATAGGTACAGCAACAAATGCTGTCGTCGGTGGTGGTAATGATAATAATATTGCCAATGGTGCAAATCACGGTGCAATTCTCGGCGGTGAATTCAATAATATCAATGGTGGTACTCATGCCCTTATCGGTGGCGGTAATATTAATGATATTGGTAATAATGCCAACTATGCAACCATTGGCGGCGGTCTTAATAATAATATCGCTGCTAATGGCACAAACTCTGCAATTCTCGGTGGTACATTAAATGACCTTGGAACAACAACGGGAGTTACCAATGCAGTTATTGGTGGCGGTAATGATAATAATATTGCCGACGGTGCAAATTTTGGTGCTATCCTTGGTGGTGCTTCCAACAATATCAATCAAGGAACGCATAATACCATAAGCGGTGGTAATACAAACAGTATCGGCACCGGAAATAATAATGCTATTATCGGTGGTACGAATAATATCGTCGGTGGTAATAATAGTGCTGTTCTTGGTGGTAGAAACAACTCAGCCAATGGTGATCAATCATTTGTATGGGGTAGAAATTCTACGGCAGGAAATAATTCCGTCGCTTTAGGTGATACTGCAACGGCTGCTGACAATGAATTTGAAGCAAAATATCCCGGTGGCTTTGTTTTCACAGGTGAGGGCACCGCTCCGGGTAATAATAATTTTATTGCGACATTCCACAATCGCAGTTCAGCATCAGTAAAGGGCAACGGAGCACAAACAACAAATACCGCAGCAAATGGTATAGCAATTAAAATTGACGCAGATACGACAAATATCAGCAATGATTTCGTGCGTTTTATCAATGGAAATAATGCCGTTGTCGGTCGAATTGAAGGTCAAACAGTCGCAAATCTTCCAAGTGACAGTGAACACTTAAATTGGGTACGTGTACTTGAAGGTGCAATAAGTTCCGCTGAACTTAATGTTGGGTTCAAAACAGTTGATGTTGCTATTGCGGCAGTTGATCTTGGGATAGAAATAGCTAAAATTGCAACCAGTTCGGGTGTTGTTA
This sequence comes from Chloroflexota bacterium, assembly GCA_041917875.1. GTDB lineage: Bacteria > Bacteroidota > Ignavibacteria > Kapaibacteriales > UBA961 > UBA2353. The sequence continues at coordinate 2,471 of JAYRWZ010000338.1, forward strand.
CTGCCGATATTTCTTGTGCAGCCGGTACTTTGGGCTTATGTTCAGGACCCGTGGCTGCCAGTACTGCTGAGTTAGTGCTTACAATTGCAAATGTTATTAAACTTGGTGCTAATGTGGCAAGTCAGGCAATTCAACTTGGATTTGCCGGCGATGGACTTGTTGGAGCAAAACAGATGAAATGTGATTATGATACGATGATGACTGCAAATATTGGCGTAACGTATGAATCAGGTTCTGCCGACTATGCCGAATGGTTGCCCAAAATGAGTAAAAACGAAAAATTCCAAGTAGCTGATATTGTTGGTGTTAAAGGAGGAAAGATTAGCAAAGTCACTGAAGGTGCCGAGCAATTTATGGTAATTTCTCTCAAACCTATTGTGCTTGGTAATTCTCCCGAAAACGGTAAAGCTCATGAGTATGAAAAAGTTGCATTTATGGGTCAAGTGCCTGTGCGCGTTCTTGGTGCCGTGAATCTTGGCGATTATATCCTTCCGAGCGGTAATAATAATGGTTTGGGTATTGCAGTTTCTCCGGCAAATATGAAACCGCATGACTATAAAAAAATCGTTGGTGTCGCATGGTCTGCTGGTGTCAATCCCGATTTGAATACGATTAGAGTGGCGGTTGGATTAAACACCAATTCTTTGGCGGCAGTCATTGAACAACAAAATCAAGAAATCCAAGCATTAAAACAAGCTATGGCTAAATCCGATGAACGTTTTGATCAAATGAATTCCGCATTGGCTATATTGGTGCCCGGCTATAAACAGCTTGTCAAAGCACCCACACAGGCGAATATGCCTGCACAGAATCCGGCAATGCCTCAATCGGATTATTTGGATGCTCTTCTTGCCGGTGGCGGACTTCCCCAACAAAATCAAGCACTTATGAAACGCCCTGCCTCAATTACTCCGGTAAGTGATGGGCTTCCGAATTCGAACAACAATGTGAATATTCCTTCCCATTTCTTCTCAGATGACTTAATAAAACAAGCATTTGCGCAAGCGGAGGAAATAGTAGTAAAAAGTGGCGGTAATATTGATGAGGATCCATTCTTTGGTAAAATGAAACAAGATCCGGCATATCGTGAAATAGCTATGAAAAAAATTCAAAATCATTTGAATAAAACAGCGTTTGATCAGATAATCAATAATGCTAAAAATACACCCACAAAAAATTAAAAACAATTTTATTTTATCACAAATTCACATAATGCTATGAAAATACAATATATATTGAGCTTCGTTGTTCTGTTTGTTCTGTCCGCCTCATCGCAATTTCTCTATGCGGAAAGTTATGAGTATAAAACAACATTGATGAAAGATACTTCAATCACAATACCGGCAAGAACTATCGACGGGTGTAATGGCGGTTCTGATTTTACAATCCCTGCTCAAAATTATACGGCTGTAAAAATTATGAAAACGCCTTTTGATTTTACTGTCGTTTCATTTCGGGTATATCACTCAGATAATCTCTCTACTGTCTTATACAGTTATATGAGTAAACCGGTGGATTCAATAAATTTTAATTCTACTTCCGGTGAAATCTCTTATAGAATGTATGGTATAGCACAAACACGTAAAGAACTCACCGTCAGGGTCTATCTTAATGATGGTACCGGTCCTGTCTATGAAACACAGAAATTCTTCACAAGCCAAGCAAAAACAGGTCCGCCTGTCGGGTCCATTATGCCATTTTATGGTACTGCCGCTGCTGCTGCTGCTTTAGAGCTTGGCGGTTGGTTCCTCTGTGATGGACGGGCTATTTCATCCATAAGTAATGATGTTGTATTCCCCGATGAGAAAACTGCATTGATAGCAGTTGTCGGCAATAACTTACCTGATTTGCGCGGCTTGTTCCTGCGTGGTATAGATCCTGCCGGCACATATGATCCGACTGCCAACAGGGCTCCGGGTGATGTGCAGTCCCATGCAGTACAAAATCATACTCATTCGGGTGTAACAGCTTCATCCACCGATAATCATAACATAACTTTAAGTACAGGTACAGTAGCAGTTCAAAACGGTTCAGGTACAACTGTGATCAATAGTGTTACTCTAAACAATGGAAATCACAATCATACGATTAATACAAGTGGGACTACCGGTAATATGGCAACAGGAAATCCAAGCACCGAAACTCGCCCTGTCAATGCGGCGGTGAATTATCTGATTAAAGTGCGTCATTGATAATGCCTTCATTATTACAAACAAAGCCGCAGCGCATAGCTGCGGCTTTGTTTATGGTTGTTACATTAAATTTACTCGTCTGATAGAAGAAAATTCATAAAGTTTCAGTATGTTTGTAAAGCAAAAAAGCACGTTGAAAAAACGTACACATTTTGCAATGCAGCTATTCCCCCGAGACAGAACAAAATCATACACAATGTAATAAAGAGGATGTGAGAGATGAGTATTTACAAAATCTCGCCCGATGATGTGAAACTTAGACTGTTTAGTCAAAGTGCGGCATGCAGTAATCCGCCCAAACTTGCTTTGGATGAAGAACCGACAGAGTTTAGTTTTACGGGGCATTGGATACCGAATGTGAAGGATTGTTATGCTGTGACGGCAGTAGGCGACAGCATGGAAAATGCATTGATATTTGAAGGCGATATGCTCGTGATAGATTGCGGTAAGGAGCCGCAGCCTCGTTCGATTGTTGCCGCATGGCTCAATGGGGAAATTACAGTTAAACGATTGATTTTTGAAGGGATGAGAGTTCTTCTCTATCCCGAAAATGATCGCTATTCGCCCATAGAAATCAAGGATCACGATGATTTTCGTATTCTGGGGGTCGTAACGTCCATACATCGCAAAGCCGAATAAAACAGCATAGAGATTGGAGATAAATGAAAGCATGGTATCATGGATACTGTGCTTTTGTTTTTTTGTTTAGACCGTGCATCAAAAAGACATAACTTGGGTTGATTATGGGAATTTAGCCCATTACGAGCCGTCTTTTTCGTAATTTTGCGGTCTTTATAGTAAATTTCATCCAAAATAGTAAGAAAACAAATGAGTGTTTTGGTAAACAAATCATCAAAAGTTGTTGTGCAAGGCATCACGGGTTCGGAAGGCACATTCCATTCTTCGCAGATGCTTCAGTACGGCACTAATGTCGTTGCCGGTGTTACACCGGGCAAAGCGGGTATGCAATATACCGGCAAAGGCGACGATCAATTTACACGCCCTGTGCCTGTATTTGATACTGTATCGAGTGCAGTAGCTGCAACAGGAGCCAATGTCTCCATTATCTTCGTCCCGGCCGCTGTGGCTGCCGATGCAATTCTTGAAGCAATTGAGGCAAAAATTCCACTTATTGTGTGCATAACGGAAGGTATTCCCGTGCGCGATATGGTTACTGTAAAAGCGGCTCTCGACTCCTCACAATCACGCCTTATCGGACCTAATTGCCCGGGTGTGATCACTCCCGGCGAATGTAAATTGGGTATTATGCCCGGCTTCATTCATAATCCGGGTACAATAGGCGTTGTCTCTCGCAGTGGAACATTAACGTATGAAGCTGTGAAACAATTAACAGATGCCGGTCTTGGTCAGTCCACCTGTATCGGTATCGGCGGCGATCCAATTATTGGAACACGTTTTACCGATGCACTTGCTTTATTCAATGAAGACCCGGATACAGAAGCCATTATCATGATCGGTGAAATCGGCGGCACCGCGGAAGAAGAAGCGGCTGAATATGTAAAAAATAATATGAAAAAACCGGTTGTGGGTTTTATTGCCGGTCGTACCGCACCTCCCGGACGTCGTATGGGGCATGCCGGTGCTATCATTTCCGGTGGCAAAGGTACAGCCGATGAAAAAGTGAAAGCAATGCGCGCGGCGGGCATTCATGTTGTGGATTCGCCTGCTGACCTCGGAGCTACTGTGCTCAAAGCATTAGGCAAAGAGTCTGCGCCATCGAAAGTTGTTGCAGAAGACAAAAAAACGGTAGTTGCTGCAAAGCCGGCTGCTAAAAAGAAAAAGAAATAATTTCCACCAATAGTTTTACAGAAAAAAGGAATATCTCAATGACAGAGCGTACATTAGCAATTATTAAACCCGATGCAGTGCGTAACAATGTGTGCGGCGAAATTCTTGCAAAAATTACCCAAGCCGGTTTTAAAGTGCTTGGAACAAAAATGATGCGTATTTCTCCGGCACAAGCAGGTGAGTTTTATGCAGTACACAAAGAAAGACCATTTTATGGCGAGCTTGTGAATTTTATGAGCAGCGGTGCTATTATGCCTATCGCGCTTGAAAAAGAGAATGCAGTTGCCGATTTTAGAACCTTGATTGGCTCAACAGATCCGGCAGAGGCGGCTGAAGGAACAATTCGTAAAGCATTTGCCACATCCAAAGGAGAAAATGCAATACACGGGTCGGATTCAGCGGAAAATGGTCGTAATGAAATAGCGTTTTTCTTTGCTGAAAGTGAGCTGGTTGCTAACCGTGCATAAAAAGCCTGGCAATCATTGATACTTCGCAGTCCGTATGACCGTGCATTCTGCCAAATGGGGTATGCACGGTCTTTTTTTATGTGAGAGAACAGTGCAACACTTTGAACAATTATCTACGGAAATAATACACCCCAATCCGTATTGGCACTATTGCCATGACACTTATCGTCTTCCCAACGGAAATGTGGGTGATTACTACTATGCACACACCCACGGTTCAGTTATTGTGATTCCATACTTCGAAAATGGAACTTTTTTGATGGTTGAACAGTACCGCTATTTGAATCGTCGCTATAGTCTTGAATTTCCCGGTGGAGGGGTTAGCAGAGGAAGCACACCCGTACAAGCCGCTGCCGATGAATTGCAACAGGAAGCCGGTTTGCAATGCGATATTTTGCACAAACTTGGCGAATTTAATCCTTGCAATGGCATTACGGATGAAATCTGTACGGTCTATATGGCTAAAGATCCCGTAACGGTGGAAAGTTCACCGGACTGTACAGAGCAAATTTCCACACTTGTGATTGATGCGGACACTCTGCTGCATCATATACGTCAAGGTGCAATCTGGGATGGAGCAAGTTTGGCTGCTTGGACATTATGGAGCTTGGGCTGTAAGCGATGATGTATCATAGATTATGACACTGTTTCAATTCACTAATTAAATGAAAGAGCATATATGAGAACGTATTTTGTGATAATGCTTTGTTTTTGCGGATCAATACTGGTAAAAGCACAAGAAACCGGCAAAATGCCGGCAGAAAATCCTAAAAAAGACAAAAAAAAATATACTGTGAGAGTGTCATACCCGCAGTATTTAGTAACAAGTTACGAATATGTGGAGAAAACAGAAACCGAGAGAATATTTCGCGACAGTACCAAAAAGAATTTTCGCAGAGAAGTGAAATGGTATGTGACCGAACGTATTTTGGATGACTCAAAGGGTGAAGTGACCATGAATGTGAATATTGATTCAATGGTCTATGATATGTATGAAGGCAATATACACTACCATTACAATTCCCAGTCGTTCAATGGGAATAAATTACGAAATAATGACCCGGATTGGACTATGGCATCGGCATTGCTCAATCGTTTGTATAAATTAGTATTAAACACAAAAGGACTTATCAAATCTGCCGGAAAAGTGGATGGACAAAATCTTGGCGATATTGGGCAATTAGAAGAGTTCTTAGATCAGCAAAGCGTGAATATGTCAGAAAAAGACAGCGCGCTGATATTCTTATGGCGCAAAGCTATTCGCCCCGACCAATGCGATCATATAGGCAATATAGCGCGGGGAATTGTGCCGGGACGTATCACTGTAGAAGAGGATTCCGTATGGAAGGTTGGGACGACTGCACGCATCAATTGGGTGAATTTTCTCGATTCAATGGATGTGCGATTGACCAAAGCATCCCGCACTCGTATGACGATTGAAGGAGTTACCCATTCCCTCACGCCTATTCGTGAGAATGATGTCATACTCTATGATGTGCCCGGTTTATGCTCAATTCTTGGCGGCAAAGGCAATGGTAAAACAACCTTGACATTAAATAATAAGGGACTTCTCAATGCAATGGAATCCGAAAAAAACGCAGAAATTCGTATTCGATATAATATTGAAGAGTTTACAGAAAAAATAAAACAAACAATTTCTTGTAATATGACTGGAAGAGACAAGTGGTAAAAAAAATAGTTTTCATGGTGTATGTTCTTGCCGCCTTAGCAGCAGCAGGGTGCTCGGATGATAATAAACAGCCGCAACAAGACACACAATCAGCACCGGCAAATGTGACAACAGATGATATAGAAAAAGCGCAGGAACTACCCATTGCGGAACAAAAAATATCTGTAGTTAAATA
>JAYRWZ010000339.1:0-1503 GCA_041917875.1 Chloroflexota bacterium
AAAAGTCTATTATTACTTTCTGGCATTTTTGGTCAGAACCGTCACAAAAAAAGGTGTTAAACAGTCTGATAGCTGAATTTGAGCAACAAAATCCTGATATTGATATTGAAGCCACCGAGTTGCAATGGTCGGATGGAAAAGCAAAACTTGCTATGGCTATTCAAGCACAAAAGGCACCCGATATAATGCACCTTGGTGTAGAATGGGTGCAAGAATTTGCGCAAGCAGATGTGCTGCATAGTTTTTCTTCAGATGACTTTCGATTTCCTGCGCTAAAGCCCGCACTTTCTTATAACAATTCACCAATGGCAATGGGATGGTTGGTCAATACAAGAGCAATAATTCTTGATACGACATTGCATTGCGATTCATTAAAGTCATGGAAAGCTTTTTCTACCTATATTCAACATTATTCGCAAAGTCATCCACAAAAAAAAGTGTTTGGCATTCAAGCCGATGAACCGTTAAATATCAGTAAAAAAACTTTGCCCTGGCTATGGAGCGCAGGAAGTATTATTTTTCAATCTTATCCGATTTCCGAATCTTTCGACAAAAAAGCAATTGATGGTTTGTACTATTATCTGCAATTATCACCGTATGGGCTGATGGAAAAAAGTCGTGTTTTAGACGAACATTTTACTTCTCATTCTCTCCATTCGATTCTTACAGGTATGTGGATAACAACCAACCCGATTATTGAGAATAATCCACGCAAATACACAGTTTTACCGACAATTCCAACCGCAGATAATACAATACGCGGTGCAAGTGTTTTATCGGCTGATTGTCTTTCAATTGCGGCACAATCACAGTATAAAAAGGACGCAGAAAAATTTATCCGTTTCCTTACAGCATATCCGAATGCAAAACATTTTTCTTTATCCGTGGCTGATGTTGGCTTCCCTGCCGACACTGCAATAATACATGACAATGAACTACAAAAAAATCCATTGAGAAAAGCGTTCTTGCAACAGACTTTTTACTCGGTACCCATAGTTGCTTCACCAATAACAGCAGAGGCAATTTCAATCTTCGAAAAAGAAATTATGTATGTTTTTTATAAGCAGAAAACGCCTGAACGAGCTTTGAATGATGCAAAAAACAATATTAAAATCTTGGAAATGAAAATAGAACAAGAAAAATAGAACAGAATTTACTCACTTATTGTTAAGAATGTGTTTTCATCTGTTTCTACTACATCTCCCATAGTGTTATCTTGAATAACGGATTCCTCCTCGGAAATGTTTTCTTCTGTTTCTAATAATACAGCGTGCTCGGTGAACTCTTCTTGATTTGCATCCGATGACACAATCTCTTCTATATTACTGTTTTCCTCTGCATCCAAAGAAATGTTCTCTTCCGATTGCTCTTCCATAGTGTTTTCTATAATAACGGGCTCATCCTCGGAAATGTTTTCTTCTGTTTCTAATAATACAGCATGCTCGGTGAACTCTTCTTGATTTGCATCCGATGACACAATCTCTTCTAGATTACTGTTTTAGT
>JAYRWZ010000340.1:0-4267 GCA_041917875.1 Chloroflexota bacterium
TCTTTTGCAATCACAGTAAATTCAGCATCATCGAACTCATTCACTACCGACACGATTACTCTGGCTAAAGAACTATCGGTTATTTGAACAGAAGCTGTGCAGTTAATGAGTGTTGAATCTGGAATGATGATGTCATATAAACCGATGTCATTTGCATTGATTTCTGTCAGCATAATTTCCCAATTACGTAAACAATCATCTGAAGAAACGACAGACTGAGGTGAGGTTTTATCAGTAATAGCTTTGAATGCAAATGCTTGAATGTCTCGTTCAATGCAGTCATTGACAATAACCAGTGTGTCATTCCAAAGAGTGTCCTTTGCATTATAAAAACAAACAGTAAGGACTTTTTTATCTTTTGGTTGTAATATAATAGGCAAAGTTTCCGTTAAAGAAAATCCGGCTTGACTATTTTTAAATTTAAGAGATGTGATGGTTTGCGTAAAGTTACCGTAATTTTCAATTATAACCGGAAAGCAAAATCGCCTATTTGTACGTAATGTTTTTTCCATTGTGGAATAAGTGTTTTCTCTTTTGTTTTGTACGGAAACCGTAAATCCGGGAATAACAACTCTTTTTCTTGCTTGTTGTTGCATAGAATCTTCCGCAATAACAAAACAAGACCCATCCAAGAACGGATTAGCCAATGAGGCAGTAAAGCCGCCTTTTTGCGTTAATACGCCAAATTGATTTTCTATTTTTATATTTATATTAGTGCTGTCAGGGCAAAATATTTTTTCGATATATGAATCAGCAAATAATGTGTCAAAAATGAGTGCATCATATTGATAGCAATCACGTTTTCCCGAAATCACCGGCTCATTATTATCTATCTTCTTAAAGCGAAGCCCAAGCCCGTACCCATAAGAAATCGCATTACCATAGCCATAGACAAAACCACCGATGGCTTGGCTTGAGCGTAATGTATGCACTCCTTCTTTGATATTTAATATTGCATACGAAAAACCTGAATTAGGTATTGATATAAAAGTGGTGCGAGGCAGCAATGTATTGTCAAGGTACACGGAATCAAGACTTTTGTCGGGTACAACTATGTTAAGATAGTGGATGGGATATACCTTTTCATTGTTGAAACCGCCGATAGCTCTGCCGGTAGTCGTTGGACATAAAAATGTATAACGGGTTAAAAATTGGATTGTCGGCGGCATAAGAGCCATGAATGGGTCGCCATTCACATTGACGCCACGGGTTAAATTTGACGTCGATTTATATGCCATTGCCATAATGGCTTTATTCGACGTAATCGAAGAAGCTTTTAACAATGGTGCTTCATAAAATTGTCCACTTTCTATCCTTTTCACAAACTGACCATCAACAAATATTTCGGTTGAATCATAATGTGCGAATATGCGGTATAAATCTTTCTCATTGTCCCTGCGCCTATCATATCCGTCAATTACATCATTATTAAATGGTACGACTACTGCACTTTTTCCCCAAAATGCAACACCGGGTAATTGCTCCCATAGATTATCTCGGGAAGTGCCTAAAATGTAAGGAATTAAAGCACGTTGATGTCCGCTGAATACAGCAATTCTTTTACTTGACAGTATATTCGTACCTGATATATCTGAATAAAAATTACTACTTTCATCCGACTGTACTAAATACGATTCGCCACGATTCAGCATAATTGTAAACGGTTTGGTTTTTCCGCGCATTGTGCGAACTGACGGGGAAATGGTCACAAAAGTAGAGTCAAGAACGGCTAATATCACAAATTGAGAAGGTGTGCTGGTGTTTCTTTCGGAGTTCTCTGTCCTGTGGCTATTATATGCTGCAATCCTATAAGCATTAGATAAGGCATCAATCGGTAATGCTAACGTTGCATCAGTTGTTGTTTGTGCATTGTTAAAAGCATATACACCAATATCTTCATCAGAGGATATACGAAAATATTGCTTACTTACAGTCTCGTCTTGGCGCAATGATTTACTGTCTTTACCCGAATCATTAAAACCGATTAGTTCATATTCAAACCAAGGATAAGAAAATGATGAAACAGTATTAGATCGCGGACTAAATACTGTGTCTATTCGTTTTGCTCCGGCACGATTCATACTTTCTATGTAAACATAGGTAGGTCTTGAAGCGGTAATTAATATGAACAGCGAATCTCTGTATTGAGAAGTAGGGGTTGATTCCGAATTTCGTTCATTATGAAAGTTAGGCGGAAATACTATCCAAAAATCTTTGCCAAGATTATCAGGAATTGTATCTTGGCTTTGTGCTTTTTGCACCATGGCAAATGAAAGCACACAAAGAATAATAAAAACAAATTTTTTCATAATGATTTCCTTACATTAGCCGCTAACGAAAAATAATCTTGCTTATATGTGAAAATTGGTCACGAACAGTCACTATATATGTGCCACGAGATAGTTGTAATCTATCTAATTGAATCACAAAATTTCCTGTATTCTGTATTGTACTCTGATAAACGACATTGCCTAATATATCATACATTATACAATCAAGTGGAGTAAGTGTCGGTTTTGATGATATACTTAAAACATCACCTATCAGTTCTATAATTTCTGCGTTGTTTTCTGACTCAACACTTGCAATAACTGCCGTATTGGGTAAAGATTCTTTTGAAATGCCGCACAGTATATTTTCTTGATCAACTTCGATGAGATGATATAATGGCTCACCGGCATAATTACACGGGAAGCTACGCAATTTGTTATTGTCTGCAGCTTTTATATATGCTCTGGCATTCTTTCCTTTGAATTGATTTAATGGGATATCAACTGCATAAAATGGTAATTTGTCACTGGGTAACATCGTAATCGATTTTTCAATATCTTCATCAGCAAAAACGATGGATAACTCAACAGAGATAAGAGGGGATTGGGACATAACTGATGCGACAATTCGCATATAGTTACCAACAGGATACGATGATATATGTGAGATAACAGGACCAAGTGCGAGTAATGCTTTTTTTAATTTGGGAACACCATATCCTAACACTTTGTGCGGTATAGAGTCATGTTTCTCTGCCGACGTAAACATTGCTTTTTTAGCCTCCCAAGGTGCAATTTCCGGAAACTGGGACAGCAATATTGTGGCAAAGCCCGCAGTCAAAGGTGTAGCAAAGGAAGTGCCGCTACCTCTTCGAATCCCCAAACTGTCGCCGGTACGCATCATCACCACTTCCGATGCTTGAGCTGCAATATCGGGCTTCGGGACTTTAGATGCAGTCGGTCCTCTCGAGGAAAAACCCACGACATTAACACCATTGGGAATGACACCGGCTACTGTGATGACACTATCTGCATCACCGGGACTTCCAATTGTGCTGTCTCTTTCGCCTGTTCCGCTATTGCCTGCGGCAGTAATACACAAAACGCCTCTTTTAACAGCGTCATTAACAGCTCTCGATACTATCGGAAGCGAGCCATTCATGTCTTCATAGGTATATGATTCATCGGTATTGTCCATGCGGCTATAGCCGAGTGATGAGGAAATAATATCTGCTCCGCGTAACTCAGCCCATTCTACGGCAGCTGCATAATTTTCTTCTTCCAAACGTGTTTCCGTTGGTAAGTCTTCGGTTTTTGCAAGCAAAAATGAGGCAAATGGAGCGGCACCGATAAGCGAATCTTGCTGAAAACCCGCCACGGTCGATAAAACAATCGAGCCATGATCATCTTGGGCAGGTACATCATTTTCTTGATTTGCGGTAACACTATCATTGTTTATAAAATCATATTCATCAACGATTTGTGCTGCCGTTAATGATGCGTGACTTTTCCAACGAAACCCTGTATCAAAAAAGGCGGTAACAGTGTTTTGTCCCATCATGCCTAAGGCATGAAATTCGGGAATACCAAGCATTTCCAATTGATTGAATGATGTTCCATAGCGGACACCACCGCAGTTATGTTGTGATACTATTGAAGGAAAAAGAGAGGGTGCCAATGGAAATGTCGTGTGTTTAACAGCGGTTGTCATTGGCGAGAAGCGAACTGCTGTTCTTTCTATTTTTTTTACGAAAGGTAATGCTCTGACTATTTGTGCCGTTGCACTGTCACATCGAATGACTATATAATTCTGCCAGCGAATTTCTAAAAGCTTTTGAACACCTTTTAACGAGGTAATTTGTTTAGTATATGGGGCATAGATAGGAGCATCTTCTAAAGTAAACAATTCGGATTCTTTACGTACCTTGAGTCTTCTCTGTATTGATCTTTCCGAATGTAGCGAACGTGTTGCTTGGTAGAGTGAAGAGCCAACGGAA
>JAYRWZ010000341.1:0-3193 GCA_041917875.1 Chloroflexota bacterium
CCGATGAGATTCCCGGGATTATGGTGCGCCCTGCCGTAAGCGAGAACCTGTCATATCCCACTCCTGCATATAGCAAAAGCAATTCAAAGTTGCCGATGAAGTAATTATTGCCTATCGGATCGGCTGTCGGCATCAAGTACAAACGATGATTGTGGCGATAAAGCTCTTTCTGGGGTCGCAGCTCCGCAATCACATTACATGGAATTTCTGCCGTACCAATTGTTAATTTTACTTTCAACACTGTGCCTTGTTTGTCATCTTCCAGAATATCGCGAATGATACCGGTATATTCTTCGCCGGTCAGTAATCGTATATAATACAATTCTGTTTCCTTAGGGGAAAAATCTTCCGGCAATTCGATTTGTGCCATGAGGGAACATGTGCACAGAAAAAACAAGACCGCTGTGAGTGTGAGATTTTTGGCATCCGTCATTGTACTTCGCTCAGTAATGGTGTGGTTGTTTGGGTTGATGCATTGGAGAATGCCAACTGACCACAGGCAGCATCAATATCAACCCCGCTCGACGATCGTATCATCACGGTCACATCATGACTTTGCAATAATGATATAAATCCTCGGAATTTTTCGCGTGATGTGGGTTTTAAGGCGGCAGCTATGCCTGTCGGATTCGTAAATTCAATATCATGAAAAGGAATAACATTCACTTTCGACGGCACTCTCCGCGTAAAACGGGCAAGACGCTTTGCATCGGCTTCACTATCATTTATTCCTTCAAATAAAATATATTCATACGTCACGGGGCGACGTGTTTTTCGATAATAATATTCGATGGCATTGCCCAATTCCGTTAACTCATATTTTCTGGCAATGGGCATAATTTCTTTTCGCAAGCCATTCGTTGTGGCGTGAAGAGAAATTGCCAGTTTGATGGGACTTTTTTCATCTGCCATTCGAATAATACCGGGCACAACACCGGCAGTAGATAAGGTAATACGTTTAGATCCGAGTAATGGGGCTTCACCATGGGTAAATATGGAGACTGCCGCCATCACATTATCATAATTCAACATAGGTTCTCCCATACCCATAAATACCAAATTGGTAATTTTTTTCTCTGTATAACGCTGCGCTGTTAATAATTGATCAACTATCTCGGCGACAAACAAATTACGTTTTAATTTTAATGAGGCAGTTGCACAAAATTGACAATTCAATGGACAACCAACCTGTGTGGACACACATAATGTCATACGCTTAGGGGAGCCATCATCGGTGACCATTTCGCTGGGGATGAGTACTGTTTCTATCGCACGACCGTCAAATAACTCAAAAAGAAATTTTTTCGTTCCATCATTCGATTCTTGAATTTTTTCAAGACGCACAGCCGAAAAGACGGTTTCTTGCTGCAAACGCTCGCGCACAGTTTTGGGCAATGTAGCAATATCATAAATACTGTCAATGGCTTGCGCATACATAGCATCGAATATTTGATCTGCTCTGAATGCTTGTTCACCCATGCTGCGAACATAATCCCGCAACTGCGCTATCGTATAGTTTTTGAGAAAATTTGGAGATTTCATACCGGCAAAATTACACATAATGTGAACGCGCTGGACGTGAGTTTGATGTCAAGATTTTTTATCATGGCTAAAATCTCATAATTTGGTTTACATTTTTTGCGTGAGGCACTATGCTGACATCTCTGACAACCCCGGCTGCTATAGTAATTGTACTCGGGTCAATTCTTGCCATCATTCGTCATTATGATGTAAGGTTGGTGCTTTTTACGGCTGGTTTACTTTTGGCATCGCTAGCCGGAAATCCGCTGCTCATATTTTCGACATTTGAGAGCAAAATGGGTGACGGCGCGGTGATTGCCCCCATTTGTACAGCTATGGGATATGCCTTTCTTTTGCGTACTATCGGTGCCGATAAACACATGGTGCGCTTACTTATAGCCCCCATACGCACCATACGCTTTTTACTTGTTCCGGGCGGTTGTCTTATCGGTTTTTTTACCAATATGGCAATTACAAGTCAAACAGCGTCCGCCGCTGCCGTAGGACCGATTCTTATACCCATTATGATAGCGGCACGATGGCATCCGATTATAGCAGGTGCCACCTTAGTGCTCGGATGTTCCGCAGGAGGTAATCTCTTTAATCCCGGCGAACCCGATATTGTGGCTATTCATAAAGCAGCCAATATTGACATTCCTACCATCATCAATACTGCCGTGCTGCCGGAAACCATTGGATTTCTGTCGGCTGTTGTTGTCTTTACTGTTTTGGCTCATCTGTACACACCAAAACACAATCCCGAAGCTATGGATACTATCCAAGAAATTTCAGAAGAGAATATTAATATAGCAAAAGCACTTTTACCGCCATTGCCGATTTTTCTGCTTATTTTATCGCAGCCGTCGCTCGGAATTTTAAAAGATTTTATACCCCATTATGCTCAAGGAATGCCCGTTGCCCATGCCATGCTCTTTTCTGCTATATTTGCCATACTTATCACCCATCGTGATAATAATCATAAAGTCGAGCAATTTTTTGAAGGTATCGGCTACGGATTTATTCATGTGATAGCACTTATTATCACCGCCACTTGTTTTATCAATGGTTTGCAAGCAGTGGGTTTAGTACATACATTAGTACAGAGCGTGAAAGATTTTGATGCTATGGCAAAAATTATCAGTGGCGTAGTTCCCTATTGTTTTGCCATTATTTCCGGCTCCGGCACTGCACCCAGCGTGGCATTTACCAATGCGGTAGTTCCTTCCCTTGCAGCCGTCAATCCTGCCCACGCTGTGGACATCGGTATTTTGGGTGCTATTGGCGCAACATTCGGCAGAACAATGTCTCCCGTGGCAGCAGTTATTATATTCAGTGCGGGATTATGCCATGTAAAACCACTCCATATTGTTGAGAGGACAGCTCCCGCATTACTCTGTGGTTTTTTGGGAGTATTGCTCTTTATGATGTTTCGTTGAAAGTAGTGAATAGAAAAAAAGACATTATATTGTTTACACAACAGAACTCAGTAAATTTTCATGTAACATTCATTACAGTAAATTTTAATCGATATTTTTATTTAGAAGATCATGTACTGACCACAAATGAAACATTACAGAGCTTAGGGTTTTTGAATGACTAAGAGATAACTATATGAATTCTTGATAATAGACTATAACGACCTTACAAGATCATTAAGGAAATAATAATGAAA
>JAYRWZ010000342.1:0-3555 GCA_041917875.1 Chloroflexota bacterium
AATGGAAGTCTGAATATTGTTGCACCCAACCCTGTGACCATGAAAAAATTTGCAAAAGAATTAGGAAATAGATTGTCGCGTCCTTCGTTTTTTCCCGTACCTATGTATGTGCTTTCCTTGATAATGGGTGAAAGTGTTGTTATTGCTACACACAGCCAAAATGTCATACCTGCCAAAGCAATACGTTCAGGTTATAAATTTACGTTCTCTCATTTAGCGGAATGTCTTAGCGATATTCTTGGGGCAAAGTAGCTATGGATAGTATGAATCATGTGCTGGTTTTGATAGCGCACGGCACAGAAGAAATGGAAGCTGTTATTGTAACAGACATACTGCGGCGGGCGGGACTTTCGGTTATTGTTGCCGGCGATAATGAGATAGTAACATGTTCACGTGGGGTGCGTATCATTCCCGATACGCAGATTGAGAAGTTATCTGAAACTGAAACATTCGAGATGATCGTGATACCGGGTGGGGCAGAAGGGGTTCAAAACCTTGCTTCCGACCCCTTCGTGGAACGATTGCTTACTGCTCATTTAGAAAGAAACGGATATGTCGCAGCACTCTGCGCCGCTCCGGCTTTATTGGCAGAACTTCACATCCTCCATAAAGATACTGCTATTACAAGTCATCCTTCGGTGCAGCATGTTTTGCAAGATTTTACCTACTTGGAAGAATCAGTGGTTATTGATGGCAATTTTGTGACGAGTAGGGCGGCGGGCACTGCATTTGAATTTGCTTTGGCTTTGGTTGAAATACTCACAACTCCGGAAAAATCAGAAAAAATTGCGCGTGATATACTTTTTAGCCCGCATAGAGATGAATGACACGAAAAAAATATACCGTAACTTTGTAAAAAATTTAATAACATTATCCAACTTTGGAGATATTTATGACAGATAGTTCTACAGCCACATTAGATTTTGAATTAACCGATGATTTAAAGGCGATTCAAGAAGTTGCTCGCAATTTTGCGCAAAACGAAATAGCTCCCGTAGCTTTACATTTTGATGAAACGCAAGAATTTCCGCATGAGATATTTAAAAAATTAGGTGAGTTGGGATTTCTTGGGATACTTGTTCCGACTGAATACGGTGGTTCCGGTATGGGCTATCAAGAATATGCTGTCATCGTTGAAGAAATAGCGCGGGCTTGTCCTGCAATTGCCTTGGGAGTAGCAGCGCATAATGGGCTTGGTATAGGGCATATTCTTCGTTTTGGTTCGGAAGAAACGAAAAAGAAATATTTGCCTATGTTAGCATCGGGCGAAACTCTGGCAGCATGGGGTTTAACAGAGCCCGGCTCCGGATCTGATGCCGGCGGTATGCGTACTATCGGTGTGCGTGACGGCGATGATTTTATCATCAATGGCAGTAAAAACTTTATCACGCATGGCAATGTTGGAAATGTGTGTGTGATGATGACTGTAACATCGCCCGAAAAAGGTAAAAAGGGAATTTCTGCGATAGTTGTTGATAAAACAATGCCGGGATTTTATGGTTCAAAAAAAGAAAATAAACTTGGAATGAGATGTTCCGATACTGCGGGCATAACACTCGATAATGTGAGGGTTCCGGCTGCTAATTTACTCGGTAATGAAGGAGAGGGCTTTATTCAGGCATTACAAATTCTTGATGGCGGACGCATTTCAATTGCTGCTTTATCGGTGGGCTTGGCTCAAGGTGCTTTGGATGCGGCACTCAAATATTCTCATGAAAGAAAACAGTTTAATCAACGCCTTAATGAAATGCCCGCTATTCAGATTAAATTAGCCAGAATGGCTACAGAAGTTGAAGCAGCAAGAGCATTAACTTATAAGGCAGCATGGATGCGTGATAATGGTCAAAATATTACAGTTGCTGCTGCGCAAGCTAAAATGTATGCTTCTGAAATTTGTGTAAAAGCTGCCGAAGATGCAATTCAAATTCATGGCGGATACGGCTATATTAAAGAATATCCCGTAGAGAAATTATGGCGCGACAGTAAATTACTCACTATCGGCGAAGGAACAAGTGAAGTGCAAAGAATGGTTATTGCAAGAAATATCTTTGCCGAAATGTGATTCTCTCAATACTATAATGGCTGACATTCAATGCACATTGCATACGTAAGCAGTTTTGATCCACATAATGTCAGTAGTTGGTCCGGAACAGGATATTTTATTGCTGAGGCATTAAAAAATACCCGACATAAAGTATCCTTTATTGGACCGTTAAGTGAAAACGGTGCATTGCTGTCAAAATTAAGACAACAATTCTACGCTTCGATCTTTCAAAAAAAACATATCCGTGGCTTTGATGAAAATATAGTACAAGGATATGCACGACAAATTGCCAAACAATTACACCGACTTCAACCGGATGTTATTTTTAGCGTGTGGTCTTTGCCTATTATCAATTTAGAAACAAATATTCCCATCAGTTTTACTGCTGATGCTTTGTTTTCTTTGATGAAAGATTTTTATCCTGATTGGTCAAATATAACGGAAGCGACCAAAATTAATGGTATCAATTCGGATATAAAATCTCTCGCAAAAGCAAGTGCGGCTATTTACTGCTCTGACTGGGTTGCCGATGAAGCAATACATACCTATCAAACACCCAAAGAGAAAGTGCATGTGGTACCTTATGGAGCTAATATTCATAAGGATTTTATCCCTGATGCCCAACAAGTAATTCGTACATCTCGCCAAGATACTTGTTCGCTCTTATTCCTTGGTGTGGACTGGCGAAGAAAAGGCGGGGACATTGTTTTTAATACACTTAAACATTTGCGTAACAATGGTGTGAATGCTGAGTTAACAGTATGTGGTTGTGTACCTCCCAACGAAGTATCAGAATACAAGTATGTCAAGGTAATTCCATATCTTAATAAAAATAATAGTAGCGATTTACATGTGTTGTGTACTCTTCTTAAAGAGAGCACTTTTTTATTTTTACCTACCCGTGCAGAAGCTTTTGGGATTGTATTTTGCGAAGCATCAGCTTTTGGATTACCATCAATCAGCACATCCGTTGGTGGGGTGGGCACTGCCGTGAAAAATAATGTCAATGGATATTTACTTCCGTATGAAGCCCAATATGAGGACTATGCAAAATTGATTTGCGATATATGGTATGATACCTCTCGTTATACTTCTTTATCAGAGTCTTCACGATTGTTGTATGAAAAAGAACTAAATTGGGATATTGCAATTGCAAAAATCACTGCAATTTTGGAAGGAATCGTATAGAATTTATTCGTATTTACTATGTGACAGGGGCGGTGCATACAGTTCCTGTGTCCGATTGTCCATACCAATCAAGAAAATATTGTAGGACTAAAAGATTTGACTTTATTATTACCCTTCTGCATTAAGCATTGTTTCTCACTACGCTCCAAGGATTCTGCGCTGCGCTTGAATACAATTCCATTATGGTTGGATTACCGCTCCCCCCATCTTCCTGACGTCAGGAAAATGGTTGGTGACACCATCAGCGGCGCACGTGGTACTGAGTTCAATTCAATTCCATTATGGTTAGATTAAAAGGATTGACTTTATTATTACCCTTCTGC
>JAYRWZ010000343.1:0-2933 GCA_041917875.1 Chloroflexota bacterium
AATCATGTACATCCTCAGAATCACTGCAATCATAGTTTAAAACGAATATCACTACTTTATGATCGTAACACCGGAAGAGCGTTCTAAACGCACAGTAAAAATCATCGCACAGAACAGAAAAGCGCGACATGAATATATGATTGTCGGCACTTTAGAGGCAGGCATTATGTTGCAAGGTACGGAAGTAAAATCTTTACGTGCCGGTAAATGTAATCTGAGCGACAGCTATGCCGATTTTCCGTCAAAAGCGCATAATGAGCTGTATTTATTGCATTGCCATATCAGTCCCTACGATTTTGGCAATAGGGAAAATCATGACCCCATGCGTCCAAAAAAATTATTGATAAAAGACAATGAAGCTATAAAATTGCGTGCAGCTATCCAAGAAAAAGGCATGACCGTTGTGCCGCTGTCTTTGTACTTTTCAGGACCTTTTGTCAAAGTGGAACTTGCAATGGCAAAAGGCAAAAAATTGCATGATAAAAGAGCCGATATAAAAGATCGCGATATACAGAGAGAAATGCGCCGCCGCAATTATGATGATTAAATAACTATCAAGTCGCCGCTTCTAAGGGCAAATATAGGGTAATGGAAATGCCATGAGAAAATTATCTCAAAGACGCAGTGTCACAACACAAACTCACCGGATATATACCTATGACGCGGAGAAATGATATTAACACCCACGAATGAAAACATTTATTCGCTATGTCACTCAAAAGATTTTCTGTTCTCTTGCTGTACATCACACTCTTAACGTATATATCATGGATCCTCAACGGTCAATCCTTCATTGGCGTTGATGATGCCAATATCTATATGATCTATATGCGCAATCTTTCATCCGGCAATGGTTTCGTATATTCAGTTGGCGGTGAACATGTTGAAGGGTGTACTTCTTTACTGTGGACTCTGATTGGAGCATGTTTCTTTTTATTCACCGAAGTGCCGGAAATTTTACTCCTGCTTACCAATATTCTCCTCATCACATACAGTACTTATGCTGTAACCTCTTTTTTCGATTCTCAGAATACCACAACATTATTTTCTCAAAATTCCTTATTATTCTTGGGGCTTATCGCCATTACTCCCGGATTTATTGACTGGGCTGTTCTTTCACTCTTAGAAACAGGTTTATGGACATTTCTTTTAACTATTACTACCATACATATACTGAAATACGATAGCATTGCACACAAAAAACAATATAGAAATATTTTCGGTCTATACTGTATTCTTCTCATAATATGCAGACCGGAGGCAATGGTATGGACACCTTTACTTATTGGGATATTTCTTATGAAAGAATATTCACAACACCGAACATGGCGGCAACCTTTACATTCCACAATATTGTTAGTCACCGTATTTATTTTAACTCTCATTGCTCTTGTTGCGTGGCGTTTACACTATTTTGGTTACCCGCTTCCGAATACATACTATGCAAAAGTATCTACAAATACTGTGGATAATATAGTGGCAGGTATGCACTACCTTTATAGTACTTTCAGACAAAAACCTCTATTATTTCTCATTGCCATATTTGCAATTATACATATAACCAAGCATAGAAAAGACACTCTGCTCTTTACAAAAAATACTTTTGTTCTGTCAATAATACTCTTTATCACTCTGGCTCTCCCTTTATATTCCGGCGGGGATCACTTTGGTTTACAACGGTATGTCATCCCTTCGTTTCTTATGATATTTATGGCAGGCATCATGCTTGTTAATGAAAGAATTAAACTTACAAAAAAAACAATTATTATTATTATGTTTTTCATCTTCGTTTCTAATATATATTTTATGACAAATCTCTTTGCTAATGGTTTGTATCCCATACGACATGAATGGGATATAGCTTTACAAGGACGGGAAAAAGCTGTATTACTTCATACTTTTTTTGATAAAAGTACTTTACCAAAGCAAGGCGTTGTTGCCGCAGGTGGCTTAGCATATTCCTATAAAGGAATCAGTATTGATCTCTTAGGATTGAATAATACACGTATGGCTCATGCCAAAAAACAAAAAAATATACTGTTACCTAAAAATCATGCTTCATTCGATAAAGAAACATTTTATCAGCTACGACCTGACATCTTCTGGTATCAACACTCCGGCTTCTACAATCAACACATAGGCAGCGACAGTGTACGAACGATAGATTCTGCTTCCTTTGACAGCAGAGTTTTTTACAACATTCATAAAGACGAAAACTTTAAACGATTATACGGACTTTATCATATTCGTAAACAAAGTTCTTCTTTTTCTCTTGAAATTTTTGCATTAAAAACGTATATACAACAATTAGATACCCATATATATCACACCCATCAATTATTGTATCAGTAAAAACAGCCCAAAACACGTAGATAAGCTACGAACACTGAATGCCTCAGCACCACTTACTCCGTGCCAATCTCTTAAATCGAACCATTCTATTGCATAAACCACTGGAAAAAATTACGGGCATCTCTACAATCACTGTAATCCTCGTATAGATTCTACATTAGTATCGATAATTGCGGAAAATCTATTTCATGCGTTTCTCAAAGTCTTTAGATTTACGATTATAATGCTTTGTATCAAAAAATCCACCATGGCTTATTCCTTCACAGTAAGATATACTCAAACAAAAGTGGTTTTAATTTTCAAAATACGTTTACATCATTGAACATCGTGCAAATCAATCATGTACATCCTCAAAATCACTTTAATCTTAGTATAAATCCCCATCAATGATGTGTATATCAATAAAACTAATACAATCAGGTTGATGTAATTATTTAGCAAATGATAAACTTTATACTGTTAAGAACATTGATTCGTCACTGTGAAACACTCATATACAACAGATTATGAGAAGCGCGTATTATATACTCAAACAAAAGTGGTTTTAATTTTCAAAATACGTTGACGTCATTGAAAATCGT
>JAYRWZ010000344.1:0-1544 GCA_041917875.1 Chloroflexota bacterium
GAACAATTACTGCAACAATTCGGTTATGGCGATAAAATTCCCATACTCAAATTACAGCAATCTGTTCACGGCGATTTGCAATTTTTGGCAAAATATATTTATGATAATGTATTTTACGGGTACACAACGAAAATGTGGGAACTGACACCCGAAAACTTAGATCCTTCGGTCACCGCCAGAGTGCCTGTGTTTTTAAGTCGCGATGACAGATATTTTCAGGATATCTATCAAGGTATCCCTAAATTCGGATACACAAAGATGTTTGAATCCATGCTGCAATCCCCTCTTATAAGCATAGCATTACAAACAGATTACAAAGATATAATTACGACGGCTTCCTTCAATAAAATTATTTACACAGGTCCGATTGATGCGTATTTTGATTATATGCACGGCGAATTACCTTACAGAAGTTTACGTTTCGATTTCCACACTACGGACGCTGACAGAGAACAGCAGGTTGCACAGATTAATTATCCTAACAACCATCTTTATACACGCACAACGGAATTTAAACATCTTTCAAAACAAAGTCATGCAAAAACTACCATCGCGTATGAATATCCTCAAAGGTATGACAGGTTAGTTAATGAGCCATATTACCCTATACCTCAACATGAGAATACAGAATTAGCCCGTAAATATAAGCAAGAAGCGGAAAAAATTCAATCCACGGTATTATTTTGCGGTCGCCTTGCCGACTATCAATATTACAATATGGATCAAGTGACAGCACGGGCTTTAAGTGTGTTTGAACATAAAATAGCTCTGTCCTAATTACAACAATTTCCATTTATTTTATTTTCGATTACTCATGTCAGTTGCAGCCGTCATTGTTACGTATAATCGCCTTGATATGCTCAAGAAAACGATTGAAGCGGTGCGTAGTCAAATCTCACGACCGCAATATATTATCGTTATCAACAATGGCAGCACAGACTCAACCCCTCAATGGCTTGCACAACAAACTGATATTGTTACAATCCATCAAGAAAATGTCGGTGCTTCCGGCGGATTTGTGCGCGGTATAGAACAAGCTCTGCTTTACGATATACAGAAAATTTGGATTATGGATGATGATGTCCTACCTGAACAGCATTGTCTTGAACAATTACTCGCATTAAGTGAGAAAGGCAATAAGATCGTGGCACCGCAGCGCTATCATGGTACTATTCCCTTTCGTCCCGAACCGGTACGCTGCAATTTTACCAATCCCTTTAAAAGTTTATGGGTACGCCATCCAAATGATGCCGATTATCGCGATGGTGTGGTCGAAGTGGAATGCGCAACATTTGAAGGACCGCTCATAGATGCCGTGGTCTTTGAAAAGGTAGGTTTACCGGATAAAGATTTTTTTATCTTTGCTGATGACACAGAATTTTTTGAGAGATGTTGGCGACATGGATTTCCAACATTACTCACCGAGCATGCACAATTACAAAGAATGATACCATTTGATGCCCATAATACTCCGGCATGGAAACGCTATTATGAAGCACGTAATTTGGTTGTTTTGGACAGACGCTTCGGTTCAATGGTTGTGC
>JAYRWZ010000345.1:0-4017 GCA_041917875.1 Chloroflexota bacterium
AACATGAGAACACATTTCTATAAATGTAACGATTAATCGCCATTGCTAATTGCTTGTAATGAAGTGTACTTGCTAGTTATTACACTATACAAGCTAAGAACTGATTGTATGCTTTTGATTTTAACGTACACATAAAACATAAAAGTTTTATACTATTTTAGACCATTCTTTAAAAACCTAATAAACTCCTCTGTGTCATTAGTATAACCAATGTCGGAAAGTATTTTCCCATCGCTGTCAATAATACAAAAATATGGTATGTCATTTCTGTTAAAATTATCTTTTAGAATTTTATGAAATTTCTGTCCGACTGTGGACTGGGTGACATTGTCAATTTTGCGATCATCAACATAAGCATTGAAATATAAAAAATTCTCTGTCATTAAATTCTTAACATTAACATCTGTTAGAATTTTCTTTTCTACATAACGTGCATTAGTAACACTATAGCCGGTAAAATAGAGAAGTACTTTTTTTTTCTTGGTTTTGCCTTCTTTGATTGCACTTTTAATATCAATGAGTGGCTTAAATTTTACGGACTCTATATTTGCTGGTGTAGAATTTACACTTGGTCTAAAGTACTTTTTATATACTTCTTGAAAAGTCATACCTTTCGATGTATCAGATTGAATGATAACTTTGATTGAGTCTAACTCGGAGGATGTAACACCTATCTTAAGGAATAGATCTTTGTGTTTTTCAAATTCATCTGTTGTTGCTGTTTTTTCTGAAAGAATTTTAGCGGCTGTGACAGCTTCACGAAGTCTTTTATACTCTTCTGTTTTTTGAAATGCCTTAAAGTGTTCCAATATTACTTTGTAGGTTATATTCTTCGGTTGAGCATCACTTAAATTCATGATCGAAATAAGCAAAGGACTACAGAGCAATTTAATATCAACTGAGTCCAAATTTCCACAGTTTTTCAGAATGATGAAATCCTTTTCGATCGAAGCAATAGTTGATTTTGTAAAGACATTTCTTCCAATATAAGGCGTTTTGTCAAGTTCTTTTTTGCAGTCAGTTTTACCTTGTTGCAAATACGTAATCGCTAAATTGAGAATTAGCACAATTCCAAGAGTACTAATAAAATTCTTTGATTTTATTTTCATAATATCTTTTATTTATATATAAATAAACTTCTTTTTTATTATATCTGTAAAATTATATGATCATGAATTTTTTTGTGTTTTCTAACTGCATATCCACATTATAGGTTGCCAAATTGCTGTTTGTTTGATTGCAATGACCAAAAATTTAAACATGCAATAGAATGCCCGACAGTCCTTATAAAATGTACTGTATTCTTATGTTACATTAAAATATTTGTTTTAGATGCTGTGTCAGCACACCATTATTGAAAGAAAGAATCGTTGATATTAATCCGTGAAGCGATTGGAAGTTTTATCAGAATTATTAGACGTAACAGTTGTTGATGATTGTTGTTATAACAATATATCATCCTTATTATATTTACGATTCGCCTAAAGTATATTCATAATCGGGGATGATATCGCCTCTCATGATTTTTCGTAATTTTCCTTGAGCCAATGTCTTACGAACAGCAGAAAGCCGGTCGAAAAAGTAAATGCCATTAAGGTGGTCAATTTCATGTTGTAACACTCGCGCCAATATACCCTCGGCTTCGATAATTTTCTCGTTCATGTCTTTGTCCAAATATTTTACTCTGACAGCATCAGGTCTGAAAACCTTATCTCTGAATTTAGGTACGCTGAGACATCCTTCTTCATAGTCAATCAGGTCTTCTGAATATTTTTCTATGACAGGATTAATAAATACCGTGGGCGGAATTTGCGGTGGTGTTTCATCTTCAGGATCGGTGATGTCCACGACAATTATAGAGCGATTATCACCAACTTGATTAGCTGCCAGACCAATGCCGTATGCTTGCTCCATTGTCTCAAACATATTCGTAATAA
This sequence comes from Chloroflexota bacterium, assembly GCA_041917875.1. GTDB lineage: Bacteria > Bacteroidota > Ignavibacteria > Kapaibacteriales > UBA961 > UBA2353. The sequence goes on from JAYRWZ010000345.1 coordinate 1,938, forward strand.
ATTGTTGAACTTCATCATTCATGTCAGTGATAGGATTTGTCTTTTCGCGAAGTATGGCGTGATTGTATAAATAAACCGGTAATATCATAGTTGTACAGTGAAAGTGATTAGTAAAAAAATAATGTGATTATGATTGAGAATTATGTTGATTGACAATAGTAATGAGTTGTTTGATATCGGTTATGTCATAGTCGGCACTTACTTCACCGGCTCCAAAAGCTTCACCATATCGTGCAAAGCCGGTAATCATACCTACATTTTTTGCGCCAACCATATCTCGTTCTGCCCAATCACCAATCATGATGGCTTCATGCGGCTCAACTTGCAATTTATCTAAAGCTAACAGAAACGGCTTGGGGCTTGGCTTTCGTTCACCTGTGTCGTCGAAGGTGACTACCACATCGAAAATATGATGGAAGTTAATGTAACAAAGACGCAACCATGCTTCACGTGCGGGAGCATCGGACAAAACAGCTAACTTGATACCCATTTTAACAAGGTGCATTATGGTTGCTGTCACATGCGGAAAAGGTTTGAGAGCGGCTTCCCGTGCTCTTCGATATGCGATAATGCCGGCCGAGAGCATTCTGTGATCAACATAGCCCAGAGTGTCTTGCAATAATTTGTCGAACACTTGCTGATACTCCCAGCCAAGCTCTTCGTAAATCCTGTCAATGCGAGATTTTATCTGCTCATGTGTGAGGTTCATGCCGGCATCCATCATAGCCCCAATCGCCGCATCAATGGCATGACGTTTCATTGCGACAAAGTCCACGAGGGTATTGTCTAAGTCGAATATTATTGCTTTAATCATGGCCTGAATCGTAAAAATGACGAAAAATCCTCACAAAAAAACCGTAGTTTCGCATTCGAGGTTTAGAATTTATCACAAAAATAAGTTAAAGATAAGAAAGGAAACTTGTGTATGCCCGTATATCATAGCGCAGAACAGGCAATAGACTTGTTACGTTCAAATCACAGAGTGTTTGTCCATAGTGTGGCGGCTGCTCCTCAGTTGCTGTTGAAAGCAATGGTGCAGCGTGCCTCTTCATTGTCAGGCGTCGAGATTATTCATCTTCATACGGAAGGTACTGCTGAATATGCTTTGCCGCAATATGAAGAGTCATTTCGTGTGAATGCCTTGTTTGTGGGTTCCAATGTTCGTAAGGCAATTCAGAGCGGTCATGCAGATTTTACCCCGGTATTTTTGAGTGAGATTCCGGCATTGTTTCGCAATAAAATCTTGCCATTGGATGTGGCATTGATTTCTGTGTCACCACCGGATAAACATGGTTTTTGTTCTTTAGGTACTTCCGTAGATGTGACTCGTGCAGCCATTCAATCCGCACGATATGTTATTGCTCAGGTTAATTCTTTTGTTCCGAGAACGCATGGTGACAGTTTTATCCATGTCAAAAATATTGATATGATGGTTGAGCATCATGAGCCATTACCGGAACTTGCGGCTGCTCCATTGAGCAATAATGAGAAAAAAATTGGTGAATATGTTGCATCATTAGTTGAAGACGGCGCAACATTACAGATGGGCATAGGAGCAATTCCCGATGCTGTGCTTGCTTCCTTGGGCAATCATCGTGAGCTTGGTATCCACACAGAAATGTTTTCTGACAGAGTGATTGATTTAGTTGAAAGAGGAGTTGTTACAGGTGAACATAAACGAAAATATAAAGGTAAAATAGTGTCGGGTTTTGTCTTCGGTTCGCAAAGATTATATGACTTTGTGGATGATAATCCTGAGATTGCGATGTTGGATATCGGGTATGTGAATGATACAAGTGTGATTCGACAAAACCCTAAAGTGACTGCAATCAATTCTGCAATCGAAGTAGATATCACAGGTCAGGTTTGCGCTGATTCCATTGGCTGCAAAATTTATTCCGGTGTGGGAGGTCAAATGGACTTTATTCGCGGAGCATCTTTGTCCGAAGGCGGAAAACCCATTATTGCATTACCTTCAACCACATCCAAAGGATTATCTCGGATTGTGAGTGTTCTCAAGCAAGGTGCAGGTGTTGTGACAACTCGATCCCATGTTCATTATATCGTTACTGAATATGGC
>JAYRWZ010000346.1:0-4699 GCA_041917875.1 Chloroflexota bacterium
ATTGTTTTCCGGCGATAATGGAGAAACATGGCAAAATCGTTCCGTAAAACGACAAGAATATTTTTATACATGTGCTTGGGCTGATGACAATACCTGTTTTGCAGGCGGTGATAAATTAGTATTTTTACGTTCAGAAAATAAAGGTGTAGTATGGGATACTTTACCGATGCTTTTTAAACCGCTTGATGATGCGTGGTTTGATGAAATACATACAATACAATTTATCAATGATAGTATTGGATTTATCGGTGGAAGACTATTGGATTCAAAAACAAGAATAGATTGTCCGTATAAAACTACAGACAAGGGTATGACATGGTTACCTACCTATAAGGGTGCAGTTTCACAAAACCCAATTGTTTATAATACTCATCGAAGTTTTTGCGTAGTAGATAGTAGAATGATATCATTTGGATATTTTTCTTCCACACTCAGTCCTTCTGTTGTGACAACTACAACATTAGGAGATACTTGGTCAAGAACAATATTACAACAAACATTGGTGCCCTATTTTTTCGATATGGTCTTGAAAAATGATATAGAACTCTGGATAACAACGGAACAGGGAACACTTGTGACATTTGATATACTTACGCGTAAAATGAAAGAAGATACTATTATTCCTCCACGTATAATTAATAATCAAAAAGTCTTTACAAAAATAAGAGAAATTGACTATGCTCATGGTTGGGGGCTGATGGTAGCCGATTCCGCACAATTATTTTTATGGGAAACAGAAAATCCCGAATGGAAGAAAATTCCATTTTTACCTGATACATTAAAACGAGGACCTGCATATAAACTGATAATTATTGATAGTACGAGTGCTTTTATTCAATATCAATCATATAATTTACGGACAAAGGAATCGAATAGGTATATTTTTTTGCATACAAAAGATAGAGGAAAACAATGGAAGAGAATTACTTTTCCTCCTTATGACTATATTCGGTATGGCGATATACAATTTATAGATACAAAGCAGGGCTATCTTATGGCTCAATCTTTTGATTCCGTCACCCGTTCCCCCACCACATCTCATATTTTTAAGACAGAAAATGCGGGTGAAACCTGGTCGGAAATTTCTCCATCACCGTCATTGTTTAATCCTGAACTAAATTATTTTGTTAATGGGGAAATCTATTTTCTTACGCCATCAGTGGGTTATTGCATGGCAGAGAGTAAATTTACATCAAATCCGAATGTGAAAGATGGACCTAAATTACTTTATACATCCGATGGAGGTATATCATGGAGCATTCGTAATGATTCATTAGGAAAATTTACTTCTATAACTGCATCGGTGACGGAATTACTATGGTTAGATGAAAACAGAGGAATTTTACTTTGTAATACATATAATGGTGTCAATTATATTACAAGCGATGGCGGGATTACATGGAAAATCCTACAAAAAGATGAAAACCTATTAGAAAGCACCTTCTATGGCTATTCTATGTTAAAACACAATGATTATATTTATATTGCCGGAGAGAAAAAATCATTGTATCGTTATAATTATTCGGGACTTAGTGCTGTAGAAGCGGAAGAGCCGATTTCTAAGCCGGAAGATAATGCTTCATCGTTTATTTATCCGAATCCGAATAATGGCAGATTTTCTCTACGAGCCGTTCCCAATACAATCGTAAGCGTCATAGATATTTTGGGTACTATTGTTGAACAGGGTATTGCAGATGAAACGGGTGTTTGGCATAGTGTGTCAGAAAGCTATGGTACAGGATATTACAAGGTTCTCTTCACTCAAAGAGATGGTACAAAAGGAAGTGCATCATTTATTGTAAAAAAATAAAAAGACAGTTTTAAGATAAGTAATGTCAGTTAAATATAGTATCACACAAGGGCTTGAAAAAGCCCTTTGTTGTTTTTGGATAAAATATGGTTGGGTGCTGATAATATCCATCGAGAAAAACACTTATATCAATGATGGAGCACAAATATCTGATTGTTCGCGGAATTAAAAAGCCACATCATCATAGGAAGTATTGCCATAAGCGGGCGGTAAGTCATGGCGGAGCGATAAATTTTCAAAACGTGCTAATTCTTTCAAAAAGGCAAGTCGCACTTCGCCTGTGCTGCCATTCCTTTGTTTACCGATAATAATTTCCGCTGTACCTTCGGTGGGCGCGCCATCATCATACGTTGTAATGCCATAATATTCTCTTCTATTGACAAACATCACCACATCGGCATCCTGTTCAATAGAGCCGGATTCCCGCAAATCCGACAGCATAGGCGTTTTGTCGGCACGAGCTTCTACGCCCCGATTTAGCTGCGCTAAGGCAATAATGGGAATATCCAATTCTTTGGCAATTTGTTTCAGAGAACGAGAAATAATAGAAATTTCACGCTCACGGCTTTCTGCTTTTGGCGATGACATAAGCTGCAAATAATCCACCACCACTAATTGAATATTATGCTCTGCTTTTAATCGTCGGCATTTTGCTCTCATTTCCATAATAGAAAGCGAAGGACTATCATCAATAAATATAGGCGATTCCGCCAAACGATTTATGGCTTCAAGAATTTTGGGCATCATATCTTGGGATAATTTACCGCCGCGAAATCGCGATAAATTAATTTGCGATTCGGCAGCAAGCAAACGTTGCATCAATTGTGTTGCAGCCATCTCAAGCGAAAAAATAGCGACGGGTTGTTCATAGACAATAGCCGCATTGCGACACAAAGATAAAGCCAATGCTGTTTTTCCCATTGAGGGGCGGGCAGCCAGAACGATAAAATCTGATTTTTGTAAACCGGAAAGCATTTCATCTAATTTAGTGAAGCCCGTTGGTATGCCTGTGATACCGCTATGCTCGCCTTTGTTTAACATTTCCGATATGAAAGCAAAAGTCTTATGGGCAAGGTCATTCATAGTCAAAAAACCGCGACGTAATCGTTTTTCGGCTATATCAAAGATCTGTGCTTCGGCTTTATCAATTTCTTCGAGTGCATCGGTGGTATCATCATAACAACGAGCTAAAATTTCTCCTGCGGTGCTGATGAGTGAGCGTTTGAGCCAGCGTTCTTGCACTATACGGCAATGATGTTCAATATTGGAAGCTGTGGGTGAACTCATGTTCAACTCGGTCAAATAAAATGACCCGCCCACCTGTTCGAGAAGCCCTCGCCGCCGCAATTCCTCCGAAAGTGTGAGCAAATCAATCTCAATACGCCTTTCAAACAATCCCAGCATGGCTTCATAGATGCGCTTATGGGAATCGCGATAAAAATAATCGGCTTGGATAATTTCTATGGCTTTGGCAACGGCAGCAGTATCCAACATCATGGAACCCAGCACCGCCATCTCCGCCTCTAATGAATGGGGGGGCATTTTGCCTTGCTGTGTGCTGATATCCGATGCTGATTGCTTCACATCCGCAGACTTTTTACGTGGTGCCGTCAGCGTGTTGAACCACTTCGTGCCTTCTTCTTCGCGCATAATTGTTATGATGAACCGATGAAAAAATAGTTTTGTGCAAAAATAGGTATATGGCGTGTTATTGGCTAAATTTCAAGTACTCAGCCCAGACACAATACAGTTCCCATGTGGCTTGCACATCGCGCAAACAATATTCGGCAATTTCCATTAACTGACCTTGTGCATAGAGTTCGCCCACTTTTGAGCCATCCACACCTTCGGATTTTGGTGAAGCAATACCAAAAGCTTTTGTGTAAAAATCAAAATTGTAGCGTTTCATCGGACCATAAGAAGAACGCTCATAAAATGTAAGTTCATCAATCAGGTCAGTATGGTTACGATAGTTGTAGCGTGTGCCTTCCATCAGATTACGCGAAGGATGAATGCGCAACAGTGCGGAACGCAGCATAATGAACGGCGAATCGAAATTGCGACCATTGAAGGAAATCAAATGAGCCGATTTATATTTCTCTAAAGCATTCCAAAAACGTTGTATAGCCGAGCGTTCATTGCAACATACTATCCTGACAGTGTCCTCAGTGGTCGGCATTGGCACATACTCGCCGTCGGGCAAAGAGTCATCGGTAACAAATGCGCCGCGGAATACTTCCGCAAGGGTATTGTCCTTCGTTTCTTCGAAGATAATAAGTCCGACGCACACTATTTTGGCAGTGAGAGGCGACAAAGCCATTTCGCTGACTTTTTTGTCCCTTTCTTCATCGGTTGTTGCTCCTCGTACAAGATATTCACGCTGTGTTTCGTCAAAATCAGCGTATGGCAAAGCCACCGTTTCAAAATCGAAAATGATATGGTGTTTACTCATAAAAAACTCCGCAATGAAAAGTGCGCAACCGTACATTGTCCTTAAAACGGTAATTTTGCACTGTATTTACAAAAAATTTTGTACAAATCTACTTCAGATGATTCACATAGCACGATTGTTACTATTGCCATTGGCACTATTATGGGTAAGCAGCTTTATCGGTTGCGGCACATCGTATGAACTTGACACTAAAGATCCGGCATCTATATTCAATGCTGCCATGATAGAACTTGAGGACGAAGATTGGCTTGAAAGCGAAAAACTCTTTGATCTTATTCGTTTGCAATACCCTTCATCGCCCTATGCGGATGATGCACAATTTTACATTGGTGAATTACATTTTCGCAAAGGTGAGCATATTTTGGCTTCATTCAATTTTGATATGGTACGTCGCAGCTATCCGATGAGCGAATTGACCCGTGTTTCGCGCTACAAAT
>JAYRWZ010000347.1:0-11692 GCA_041917875.1 Chloroflexota bacterium
GAATGTAAAAGCTCTTGATCAGACTTTTTTGAAGATATTTTTGAGAAAAAACGCATGTATTTATCGTGCTATGACAAGATTTTTTGACAATACCCCGTAATCACCAAAAAATTGAACGGTATAATTTCCATTGTTTAAATCTGTGATGGGTACAGTAATGGTGCCCGAGGTTTCAATTTCCTTCATTATATTGCCTTGCATATCAATAATGACGATGCGTGTTGTTATTGTTGAAGGGATGTCAAAAGTGACGGCATTATTAGCAGGATTCGGCTTCATCACAATACTGTTTTCCGTTATTGTCGGTGATTCATTCACGGTGGATACGGTTTTTTCATCAATATCAACAAAATAGCGTCGTACTTCTTCGCTTTGTTCTGCTTTTTCAGACAAGGTCAAGGCAAACTCTTTTAATGAAGAAGCTTTGGATTTATCGCCGGCGTATGAAAAATGCTCATACAGTACTGCTATGGGCGAAATATAATTCATATTGAAAAACGGAAGCCACGTGGCATTGGCATTAAAATCTTCGGTATAATATTCCAATGAAAGGTAATCGAGCCGGAATTTTTCCCAATTATGTTTCAGTATTGCAATATTATCAAAATGTTTATGTGAATATTTTTGTGTAAGTCCCGTGATGTACAAGTGTTCTTTTAATGGTGAAGTAATCGAAGTATCTATAGTTAATGCAAAATAGACAGGGCGTTCCGTATAGCGTTCACACAATGTTTTTATATAATTGGCAATGGCTTGTTGCGGACCCACTTTCAATTGATTTTCATCGCTCATCAGTGATTCATCTGCTTTAAATCCATATTTTTTTACGATGCCGTCATGATATGATTTCTCGGTAAACAAAGAAGTATTAAGGACAAGAACATCCGGGCGGATGCCTTTCACTGCTTGTAATATCCATAAGGGGTAGGTATCATTATCACCGGCAACAAAAAGCACTGCATTTTTTTCAAGAGACATTAATACATTATAACCATATTCCATCAGTGCCGGAGCAATGGAATTCTTTTTATCATACATTTTTTTTATAAAGAAGTCTCTCTTGGGTTTATTCAAGGTCAGTTCATGATAGACAACCATTTCCCCGGGTATTTCAGGATGATTGGGAGCTAAGGTAAATGCTTTTTCTAAATGATGGTATAAGTCTCGATTACTGCCACCATTGCGCCACATTGCTAAATGATATTCGGCTGATTCGGGCACATTTTTTCCCATTGTCTCGAGTAAAGTTTTCATCGTTTCGGTTTTTGCTTCGCGACTTGTGATCGTATCACCAAAAAAAGCATAACGCTGAGCCTTGAATATTTGATACCATGCAATGGCATTCTGTGGTTCTTTTTGTACTATTGTTTTCCATAGCTGCAATTGTGTTTTATACCATTCATGCGGAAATGAATGTTGTGCATACTGAGGGATAAGTTGTGCGGTTTCTTCTGCCATTATCATAGAAAATGACATAATAAAGATAATGATGATTGTTTTCATTGAAATTCATCTGATAATTGTGAAAAAAAGAAAGGTCAATGCGCATTATGGTCACAGTACACATTAAAGGAACAAAGGTTCAATGTCATTAATTTTTTTTTGCAGTTGATGCTTTTTTTTCGTGACTATTTATCATCCCAAGCATTCAATGGCTCAAGTAAATGTGAGGGTACAATCGTGCTAATATGACGATTCGTTTCCTGTGTAAATCCTTTCAACTCTTGCTGTTACAGAAGCGGTTATTTCATAAGGGATTGTGCCTATTTTTTGTGCTATATCTTGCGCAGTGATGATTTCATTGCCTTGTTGTCCAATCAAGACCACTTCTTCACCGGTTTGAATATATTCGTCGCCGACATCCACCATACATCCGTCCATACAAATAGTGCCGACAATAGGGAAACGTTTGCCATGAATCAGACAATCGGCTTTACCGGTGAGCAAACGCGACCAGCCATCGCCATAGCCAACAGGAATAGTGACAATAGTGGTTTCTTTATCTGTATAATAGCGTCTGCCATAGCTGACCGATGAGTGGGCAGGAAGTCTTCGAAATGACACAACTTTAGTTTTGAGTGACATCACCGGACGTAAATCAATGGCTTCAGTTATCAGAGGAGATGGTTTATAGCCATAAAGAGCTATGCCCGGACGCACAAGGTCAAAATTTGCATCATGCAGATGGATAATTGCTCCCGAATTGGCTGCATGGACATACCGAAAACGATAACCCGCCCCATGAATTTCTTGATATACCCGCCTAAATTGTTCTAATTGCCAATGCGCATAAGCATCATCATCGCCGTCAGCCGTTGCAAAATGGGTAAAAATTCCTTCCCATTGTATGCCGGGCAAATGATAACATTGTTTCAACACGTTCATAACATCATTGGGCATAACCCCATCGCGATTCATGCCCGTATCAATGGACAAATGGACTTTGACAATTGCACCTAAGGTGACGGCAGCATCAGACAAGCGGCGCACAGTATCGGCAGACCAGACAACTGCCTCGGCATTAAATGGCGGGTCCAAGAGCGGGTCATCATGCTCGGGAGGTGTAAAACAAAGCGCAGGCATGGTAATACCGGCGCGACGCAATGTGATGACTTCATGGATATATGCCACACCTACTTTGGCTGCACCTTCTTGCTGAAATATCCTCGTACACTCAACAATGCCATGCCCATAGGCATTGGCTTTGACCATCGGCAACATACCCGCAGGCGATGCTAATTCTTTAATTAAGCGAAAGTTATGACGTAAATTTTCGGTGTTGATTTCCGCAATAATTGCTCTCATATTCGTCCATATAGCCCAAAATAAAAATTAGAGGACGTAATTTTGTACCAAAATATGACACTAACCGCTATGAATGACATATATTCCGTTTTTGACAATGAGACAAGTGAAGATGTGCTGTTTGCCGAAGAAACTATTACAGGGCTGGCTGCAAGAGTAATTTTATATAATGATGAAGAACACTCTATGGACGAAGTGACCTATCAAATTATCAAAGCCATAGCTTGTTCGTATGCCGAAGCGGAAGATTTGACATGGGAAGTGCATACGCGCGGTAAAGCCGTCGTGTATTCGGGCGAAATGACCGATTGCCTGCGGGTGAGCAGTGTGCTCGAAGAAATAGCTCTCCATACCGAAGTGCAAATGTAATCACTCTGTCTCGGGATCAGTATATTGAAGTTGTAGTTTTATTTTTTTTCCGCAAGTGCAAGTAATTTCTACCATGCGAACCTCGCCTTCAGTGGTGCGATGAACCAAAATTTGCGGTTCTTCGCCATTCTCTTCGTCATGGTGATCTGCGATGACTTCTATGGTGCCGCCGCCATCGCGCACGATTTCTGCCGGTATGCGACTTGAACGGGGAACTCCTTTTAATGTACCTGCAATTTCTTCCAAATCGGAAAAATCAAGAAACTCCTTTTGTTTCCTTTCGGATTCTTTTTCCCGACTGTATTGTTCAATATCGAAATTGTCATCATTCGGTCGTATCTCTTGCTCATTCATGTATGCAACCCGCAATAGTAAAAATACAAATATACATATTTGGCTTTATTCTTGTTCGAGAACATCAACATAAATAACAGTTTTCTATTGATGTATAATGACCTTTCCTGTGTGTATTAGATTGCTTCCATAGCTTAGACGAAATATATAGAGTCCTTCAGGTAAACCATCACGATACAGTATTATGGAATCGCCCGTAATATCATGTACTGACCTTACTTCCTCGCCATAAATATTATAGAGACTTAGGTGGGCATAGGGTGTTTTTTTACTAAACGAAACAGTTGTTTGATAGGTCAAGGGATTAGGAAATACTGTTATGGTAAATTCATCATAGAAGTTGTCTCTTGCTGATGTTGTATTATTTTCAATGATGTCCTTGAATTGAAAAAAAACGCTGTTTGTTATTTGAAAGTGATAGTATTGGTGAGACCATGTCAACACGCCAAAGGTAATATAATCATAATTATCTGTATAAAACAATGAACTTCCGCTTTGACCTGGAATACCATAAGAATATGGACTTTTTAAGCCAATGCTATTTTTATCAAGTTTGTCAATAAAACCATAATTATAGTAAAGAGTATCACCATTGAATTTTTGGGTAGTATCATCAGGATTAGGCACAGCCGGGTAACTAAACTTATGTAAAACCTTGTTGTCAAAGTAAAAAGGGTCTAAAGTAAAAGCCATTCCAATCCATCCAATTTTTTCGCCCACCGGTTCTTGTAGTTGAAGCAATGCAATATCTGAGTAACCATTGTCATAATACATTTTAGGAAAATATATTTTTTCAACGAATGACGTAGATAAAAGAGGATTGATGTTCCCATTATTATACCCTGGTATAATTTCCAAACTGTCATATTTAAATGATTTATCAAGTATGTCACAGACACAATGAGCTGCTGTAAGAACCATATTCCTTCCAACCATGATTCCCGAACACGCGCCACGCCTTTTTCCATTCCGGTAATACACAAGTCGTATAGCTGTTCTGACAGGATATTTTTCGATGTCGAAAAACTGGTCAGCTCTCGCTATATCACTAAATTGAGTTTGTTGTATTACATTTACTGTTGGCGGTGTTGTACTCAACTCTACTTTGTTTGCCATTGTACCAATATATGAGCTGATCTTACCAAAGGGAATGTCTTTATCGTATTTTACAGGTGTAATTGTTGTAAGACTTTTTTTTGCAACATTATAAACCATCATTGTATCAGACTTACCATACATAGTCTGAATATTTGTTATTATCAGTAGAGCTATCAACAAAATGATATAAATTTTCATGTTTTTCACAAAGTCGTTTGATAAAATACGAAGGTTAGTGTAGTGAAGTAGTATTTCAATCAGAAAATGTACCATCCGCACTTACAAAAAATTCTTACACTCCCCAAACAAACCAATGTTGGAGTAAATCCTCACACATTAGCAAAATCAATTATGAAAATTGCTACAATAGATTTAATCCCGATAGAAAATCAATGCACTCTTTCTAATAGATAATTACTTCTCGTCACTTCACGGTATTACCCTTTGGGCTTGAGCAACAATTCTTTTATGGCATCAAGATTACGTTTGTCGTCTTCTTTATAGCGTTGGGAAATAGAGCCGGGCGATAAAGTTGCCGTTTTATGTGTATCGTGTTGCGTCGGTTCATTTTCCTGTTTCATTGCTTGCGGCACAGAGCTTGTGTCCGGTTCATCGGTATCTTTATCTGCAGGAAATTTAATGGCACTCGCTTGAGAAATAATATCTTTGCCGAGAACATCGCGTAATTTTTCAAATATAGTAGCTCGTGTGAAGGGTTTCCCAATAAATCCTATTGCGCCCGTGCGAATAGCCGTCCCGATGTTTTCTATATCGGAAATTGCTGTCACCATAATAATAGGTATATCGCGAGTACGCTTAATGGATTTGAGAACTTTTAATGTTTGATGTCCTGAAAGGTCAGCCATAAGTACATCAAGCATAATCAATGTGGGGTGATGTTCTACTGCTAACGCTATGCCATCATAGCCATTAGAAGCGACATAGGGTTTAAAACCGAAACTTGAAACAATTTTAGAGAGGATGCGCTGCATCCATACATCGTCGTCAATTATTAAAACACTTAACTCATTCATTGCTTTACTGTACTGAAATTACTATATATAAAAATATTTAGACAAAATACGATTTTTTTTGAAAGCTATATCACGATTGCAGTGATGGTAGAGAATTTTATGATTGATGTTTTTGATTTCTAAGAATTTGAAAAAAACTCTAAAGCCACTTCATTCCGGTTATAATATTCGCCACTTAGTAAAAACAAAGAGTTATTCTTCATTTTTCTTTTCGCGATTAGCGGCAATATTGGCTGCTACAAATGCTTGTTGCAAAGCATTGACATCCGATGTTGCTGCTTGCACATTAAGCTCCACAATACGATCATATACTTCTTTACGATGGACGGGCACATCTCTTGGTGCTTCAATACCCAAACGCACCACCCCTCTGTCCACACTGACAATAGTGACTTTAATATCACCGCCGATAGTTACCACTTCACCTGCTTTTCTTGACAATACCAACATAGCTGTTTTCTCCTGATTATTGTTCTGAGCCGCTATGCGTGCCAATGGGAAATTCCGTCATATATTTATCGGACGGGAGAATTAACTGATGACCTGATTTTGCAGCAGTATTTATGACAATGGGTGCTCGTAAATTAACGGTCATGCGGTCGGAACGGCTGCCGAGAGTTACGACAACATAGACCACGTCTCTTTGCTGATCATAATCACGGAACTCATAGTCATCGTAAATATACCAAGGGTTAATAATCGGTAAACCGATGGATGGATTTTCGAGTGATATAAGCCATTCCAAGGGTGCCATATTTTCTTCAGCCACAAGGATAAAATCATGAAGATGATCAAATCCGAGAATGCCTTCGCTAAAAGTAATGATTTGCGATTCGTCTATATCTAAAGCACCGAATTGACTTGTGTAAATTCGCTTTTTGCTTGTAATGTTTTGATGTTGTGCGCCTTGCACAATGGGATGATTTTCGCTGTATGCGGAGTCTTTCACCAGAATTTGTCGAGCAGTACCATTCTTCATATCAAAAATAATCGGTGCGCGCATATTGGCAGTAGCTGTTTGTTTTTCGCTGTCATACAGTGTGACAATCACCATAGGGGCGCAGCAGGCAGCATCATACTCCACCTCTGTTTGATACGAAAAGTCCACTTGAAAAGGACTGAGAATAGGGAAACCTATGGACGGATTTTCAATGGACAATAACCATTTGAAGGGCACAAGTGAATCGTCAGCTATCACGACAAATTTTTTCAGATGTTCAAAACCATGAAGCCCCTCGTGGAACTCCACAAGGTGGCGATCTTCTAAGCGAAGAGTGCCGTATTCCGATGTTTCAATCGAATGTGCCTGTGATGTAGTGTGTGCATCCTGCATGGAACTATCTCCTATTGTTCTGGCTTTTAATAAAATCTATTATACAAAGATAAGAAAATTAACGGTTTAAGGAATCAGTAATATACCCATCGTCGGAGGGTTTGTCAATTGGCAAGTCCTCAAGGATTATTTCTACGCGTCTGTTTTTTTGTCTCCCTTGCTCTGTGTTATTGGGAACTAAGGGCTGAGATTCACCATACGCTTGTGCTGAACATAGACTTTTATCAATGCCGCGCTGTATTAAATAATACCCTACATTTAATGCTCTTGCCGACGATAAATGTAAGTTGGAAGGGTACATATAGTTGCGTTTAATAGGGATGCTGTCTGTGTGCCCCTCAATAATAAATTGTTTTCGCACACCTTGAAAGAGCGATGCGAGAGTGTCAAGCAATATCAGCCCTACGGGTTGCAAATCCGCACTGCCGGAGCGAAACAAAAGCATTTCGGGCAATCGTAAAGCCAAACCTTTGGGAGTGCGTTCAAGTGTCAGAGTACCATTGCTGATAAACTTCTCGAAGCTTTTTTTGATGTCCTTGTCTAATTCATCCAATGTTTTTTGTTTACTTGCCGGAAGTATAGGTGCGGGAATTCCTTGACTGCCGGGCAACACTTTATCGCTATTGGGGTCATCCGGTTGTTTTTCTTCAAAATATTCCGTAAATGCCGACACAACACCATTGTATTTGGCAGCATCCACTTGCGATGAAGCATAAAGAATAACAAAAAGCCCGAGAAGCAATGTAATCAAATCGGCATAGGTAATCAAATAACGCTCCGCATTGTCATGCTCTTCATGATGATGCGGTTTCGGTTTGCGCCTTATGCCATGGGAAGACTTTTTTTGTTGTTGCATATACTACTTCTCATAAAAAAAGGCGAAGCCCGATACTGAACTTCGCCTTGAATTGTCGGTCATCAGCACTTTTTATTGAGCTATGAGTGTAGAAAACACTTGTTTTGTGCCATCATCAAATGTGGCGATAAGTGAATAGACACCAGCCGGAAGACCATTTCTGTCAAAACGCAGCACACCGCTATTGCCCATCGCTACCGGACCATCATAAATTACTTGCACTGTTTGCCCAAGTAAATTAACCGCTTCCATACGCATACTCTGTGATGGACGCAATATATTATAGCCGATAAATGCCGTATTATCAAACGGATTCGGATACACTTCCAAAGCAATAGCTTTTTCTTGTTCTTCGCCCACATTTGTCGTAATTTCCCAACCACCTATTTTGAATATGTCGCCGCCATAGCTTGTTACCCAGAAATTTTTATCGCGCGGATCATACTCAATGCCTCGTGCATTAATAATCCCCGATGTATTGACAAGTTCAAAGCGGGAACGCTCCTGCGATAAATTGTCCAAAGGTATTTCTACGGCATACGATGCTTGTAACACATTGCCTGGAAATGCTGTGGACGCTTGGAATAAGCTGTTTTTGCCATCATAACATATACAACGAGGTCCCAAATTGACATTGAATGGATTTTTTACTTTACTGATTTGTGCACCATTGGTCATATTGAGAGTGTAAATGTTTCTGTCGCCGTCACGCTCGCTAGTAATCATCGTATTGTTCACAATCTCAATACCGATCGGATAACGTCCGGGACTATTAAATTCGCGCAATACTTTACCCGTTGTATCAATCTCATAAATAAAACCTATACCGGATTCCGTGTTCACAAATTTTTGCAGATATATTGTACCTGTCGCTTTATTAAAAGATAAATCAGTGAATAAGCTGTCACCTTTTTCAATACGTACCACTTTCTCTATATTCAGCGTGGTAGCATTCAGTTTTACCAATTTATTATCGCCGAAACTTGTTGTCCACAAACCATTTTTACTGTCATACGCTATGCCGTAAGGAATATGGGAAACACTTGTTGCGGCAATAACGGAACCCGTTCTTAATAATTCGATGGTAAATGTGGGCGAAATTTTTGTTTGCTCGGTATTTGTTGTGGAGCTGACGCGTATTTTTCCGGTAAATGTCGGCTTATTGGGAACATTCCATCGTAAGCTGTTGCCGACAGCATCGCCGGCAATTATTGTCCATGACAAACCATTATCCAATGAATATTCGATTTTTACGGGAGGAGTAAAACCATACCATGATATTTTTTGATTTGTGCCACCGGTATATATTTCACCGCCTGTAGGAGCGGTAATTTCAGCATCGGTCACTTGCACACCGTTCGGAACATCAATTTCCCACATAGACCGACCATGCGTTGCCACACGCAATACCATTTTACCCGCAAGTGGTGTCGGGGGTTCATAGAACATCATATCAACAACCATACTATTGGGTAAACCAATACCGTAAGGTGCCCATGTTTCGCCGCCATTGTAGGTAACATATACGCCAAAATCCGTACCCACAAAAATTATATTTTCATCATCGGGGTGCATAATAAGTGAATTACATGGCACATCAGGCAAACCCTTGCCAATATCTTTCCATGTTTTACCCAAATCGGTGGTTTTATAGACATGCGAGCTGTTAAAACCCGAGAATGTCACAAACGCCGTGTTTTTATCCACGCGTGAGCATTCAATATCGCTCACAAATCGGTTGGGAATGCCATTGTAGGTAACTTCTGTCCAATCTTCGGGTTTGGTGCCGCCGCCCGAACTTGTCACAAATAATTCACCACTGCCGCCAATCCATATTGTACTGGCATCGGGATCGGCAGGTGAAATTCCCACAGCAGAAATTGTTTGGGTCAAGTAAGGCGACACTCGTGTCCATTTTGTGCCATTATCGAAAGTAACCCATAAAGCACGGCGACCGCTGTAAATTGTTGCGGGGTCATTAGGGTCGGCTTCAAGCGGTGCAACAAAGGCAGCCTGGTCAAGCACTTTCGTCACAGCGTCGGTAAATCTATTGGCATAACTGGCAAAATCACCTGTTTTCATATTGCGTTTAAATACGCCGCCATACTGTGTGCCGCCCCATATAATATCGGGATTGGCTGAGTTTACAATTGCATGGCTGCCATCGCCACCCGCAACATTGCCCCATCCGATTGCATCGTCGGAAATTGTGCCATTGTCTTGCGTTCCGCCATAATTTTTTACGCCCTTAGAATGATCAACAGCCATACCGTGATATTGCGTGATAGGCAAATTATTATTGATAGAAAACCATGAATATCCCTTGTTGGTGCTTTTGTACATACCGCCGTCACAGCCCAAATACACAATATTAGGATTCATCGGATTATAGGCAGCACAGTGCATATCGGGGTGAGTTTCCGGAAAATCATAACCCGCAACTTCTTGCCATAAAGAAGCATTATTATCGGTATAAAATAAATCCACCCCGCCAAGCAAACAGATCTTTTCATCCGTTGTATGGGGCATAATAAAGTTGTCATAATCGCCTTGTCGGCGAGAAGGGTCGCCACCAAATGCAGTCGAAGTAATATTTCGCGATAGCCAGTTTTTGCCGCCATTAGTACTGATATAACTGGCGGGCGCGCCGCTTGAGCTGGACAATGCGGCAAGCATATATATCTTATTCAGATTGGCAGGGCTGCGTTGAACTGATATTCTGGCGAATGTCACGGCATTATCTACCAACAAATTTGTCCATGTTTCACCGCCATCCAATGTTTGAAATACATTCTCACCGGCAATACCCACTATAACATCATCGGGATTGTCGGGATGGAGTGAAATATCGGATATTACGCCATTATTCATACGTTTCCATGTCTCACCGGCATCTGTACTCTTATAAAAGCCCGCATTCGCATCTATGCCGCCGGCATAGATAAGATTGGAATTTTTTGGATGAACATAAATCTTTGAAAAACCGCCCACATTCGTTAAGCCAATCACACGCCATGTGGCGCCCGCATCGGTGGTTTTGAATATGCCCGCTCCGGCAATAGAATAACTGCCCGAACGATACTCACCCGTACCGGCATAGAGTATGTCCGGATTATTGGGATCCATAGCTAAAGCACCCATTTCAATGGAATTAGTAAAGTCCATAAGAGGAGTCCACGTATCGCCGCCATCCGTAGTGCGCCACACGCCCCCGCCGGCAGCACCGATATAGACCCAGCCGTCTTTTGTTGGGTGATGCACCACCGCACGAACCCTGCCGCCCACATTGAATGGACCCAATTGTCGCCATGTGGGTTGCGCAGCCAAAATTTGCGCACTATTGGACTTTTGACTAAAATTTGCGCGATAATCGTTCACTTTTTGTGACAGCATATTAGCCGGTAATGTAGTGTAAGGATAAGCTCGCTGCTCATAGCGCCAGCGGGCTTTATCGTCAGGATGTCCTTCTTTTTCGCCCTCGCGTTTGGCATGTACTGCGCTTATGCCGCCAACAAGTATCATCAACATGATGAGTCGTTGCAATGATTTCATCTATCCATTCTCCAAAAATAGTATGTGTAAATTTTCAACAAAGATACGATTTTGCTTCAAATGTTTCTCTATTCTGGCTCTCAATATAAAAGTCGGTTTTATGGACAGTTACTTTATGCGAATTATCATATATTAGAATTGCGGCGATTTTGAGGATGTTCATGATTGATTAACTTGTTTTTCTATGATATAAACATATTCTGACAATGAAAACCATTTTTGTTTGTGTATAAATGATTGCATCCCTGCGGCATTGAATTTTATTAATGCTCCGCAGGAGAGATATAGTCA
>JAYRWZ010000348.1:0-1749 GCA_041917875.1 Chloroflexota bacterium
TACGAGAATATTGCACAGAGCATAACATCGCGCAACCGTTTATTACCGCTGTTACAGCCGGAATTATAGGTGCTTTACCTCAAGAATCCGACCATGACTATTCCGTCTTTGATGCGATAATTCATAAACCGATTGATGTAAAGGAACTTTGGACATTATTGAAAAATAATTCTATTAACTATGCCGGTGATTTTGAAACTTCCCCTGTTGCCGATCAAGAACTTACTTCATCATTGCCCATTGATTTTACGGAATTTGCAGTGCTTTTGCAATCACCGTATTTTTCAAAAACACTTGCGGAGGTCATAGAGTTTCAAGAATTTGAAGACTGTATTCACCTTATTGAGCAACTTAATATACCCGAAGATGCGCAGGAGAAACCATTGTGGTTAACAATAATTGATCGTGCTAAAAATCACGATGCCTTTTTCTTTGTAAAACTCTCAGAGTTATTAACTGGCTAAAAAAACGGCGCATTATCGAATGACAATGCGCCGCTCGGCATTTCAATGATGATACAGTTTATTGTTTTGCTTTTTTTAAGAAGCTCATAAAGTTATCTTGACTTGCATCATACGGTGTTTTTGCAATAAGTTTTTCGTCGGGTGTTACTATGACATACAGAGGTAATTCTACCGAGCCATAGCGTTGTTCTTGCATTTCTTGATTGATTTTATCTTGTGGCACATTGCGCCGATCGGTAAATAAACGCACTTTAATCATTTTTTCTAATTCGGCTTGTACTTCTTGACGCGGGAACATATTTTTTTCCATCCAACGGCAATTCGTACATGATACTCCGGTAAAGTCAATAAATAATGGTTTGCCGGTTTTTTTTGACTCTGCAAGTGCTTCCTCATAATTTTCAAACCAACCTTCATGTGTTGCGGGATTTGATGACATTGTGTTTGTTGCCGCCACCATAGGTTTATTTGTTGGTTCCACATAGACAAATGGCTCTAAAACCCCGACGGTATTGCCTTGCATTCCGCTGATAATATAAAATGTGAGCGTAGCAAAAATTAATGCAAATGTTGCTCTTGGTGAACCGACAAATTGCAATGGAGAATCCAATTTTAACTTATAAACACCAAGGATATAGAGAGTGATAAGGATAGAACATCCAGCCCATATTGCCAATAATGCTTCGCGAGAAATAAAACCCCATCCGAGAACGCTGTCTGTGCGGGCAAAATAGCTCACGGCAAAAGCGATTTCCACAAATCCGAAAACGACTTTAATATTATTCATCCAGCCGCCGGCACGCGGTAATTTTGTTAAGAGTGTGGGAACTAAAGCCAGTAAAAAGAATGGTAATGCAAACACTGCAGAATAGACAATCATTGCAACAATAGGCTTGAACCATTCACCGCCGGCTGCCATCATACTTGTTGTATTGACAAAAGGGACAGTACAAGTAAAGGATGTCATGGAAAATACCATCCCCATAATGGCAGAAGCACCGTAGCCGCTCTTTTCATTCGATTTTTTATTCAATGAATTTATCCAGCTTGACGGTAATTGTATTTCATACGCTCCGAAAAGATTGAAAGAAATAACGAGAAATAATGCAGCCAAAAATAAATTAAGCCATGGATTTGATGCAATATCGCGCCCTGCGGAAGCTCCGAAAAATATTGCGACGACAACACCAAAAATAACAAATGTCGCCATAATTCCCAGTGCATAGACTATGGAGTCAATGACAGGTTTTGTATGTTCTTTTTCTGCTCTTTTGGTAAAAAATGA
>JAYRWZ010000349.1:0-7844 GCA_041917875.1 Chloroflexota bacterium
ACAGTAAAGGACGCGTAGAAGAAATTGGCGGATTAACACCCATAGTCAATAAAATATTGGGCGATAAACGCGACTCTGTGTCGCCTGATATTAAATCACGTATCACTTCAGGATTAGAATCGCAGGTGTTTCGTTTAACCATTGCAAGTGAGATAATCCCTTTTCCCGATTCCCCCATTGATTCCACTTTATCGTGGACTCGCCAAGAAGTCAATCCACTTTCCGGTTTATTCCGTTCCACAAGCCGTTCCACATATAAGATTGCATCCGTAAAAAAAGTAGGCGATAAGCGTGTCGGTATTATTAAAGCCCAGCTTTCCGCCGAAGTATTGAAACCGAAAGAATCAAATGGTGTCGTAGAAATGAGTTTATCATCGTCGTCCATCGGTGGTGATGGAGAAATGATGATAGATTTAGACAAAGGTTATACAATTTCCAAAAAAACGCAAGTGTCAAGCGACCTTATGGGAGCGGTGAAAGAAATTAAAACAAAGCAAGAAAGAAAAATCCATCAAAAAACATTGACTAAAATCAGTGTAGAACTCTTACCGTAAAGGACGGGCTTATGCCAATATTTAATACTTCAAAACTTGTAACTATTGAGCGGCATATTGCCGAAGAGCAGGCATTTTATTCGGGTGCTACGGGCGAATTTTCACGATTGATGCGTGACCTGACTCTTGCGCTGCGTATTATTGCTCGTGATGTACGCCGTGCCGGTTTGAGCGATGTTCTGGGCATAACCGACTCCAAAAATGTGCATGGTGAGCAAGTAAAAAAATTAGATGAATATGCCAATGATGTTATTTTTCGCGCTATGGACCATGGCGGACATTTATGCGCTATGGCATCGGAAGAATCTGAAGGAATTATTAAAATTCCGTATGAATACAGAAAAGGAAAATATGTGTTATTATTCGACCCGCTCGACGGTTCTTCAAATATTGATGTGAATGCTCCCATTGGAACTATTTTTTCTGTTTATAGACGTCTAGATCCTAATGCAGATACCGATGGGACCGAAGCCGATATGCTGCAACCGGGTTATAAACAGGTAGCCGCCGGATATTGTTGCTATGGCTCGAGCACAGTTCTTGTCTATACATCGGGCAATGGAGTGGATGTCTTTACTTTTGATCAGACCATTGGCGAATTTTTACTTACCTATGAAAAAATTAAAATCCCGAAACGCGGGAAATATTACAGTATCAATGAAGGTAATTATCACAAATGGAACACGCGGTTACAGCAATATGTGAATTATCTGAAAACACCTTCGGACGATAAACAAAGACCATATTCTTTGCGCTATATAGGCACAGCTATTGCAGACGTGCATCGTACATTGCATTATGGCGGTATTTTTATGTATCCGGCGGATAAATCAGCACCGGTAGGTAAATTGCGGCTTATGTATGAAGTAAATCCATTGGCAATGATTATTGAACAAGCAGGCGGCAGAGCGACCGATGGTTTTGGGCGTGTTTTACAGCAACAACCCATTGAAATTCATCAAAGAGTGCCGGTATTTATGGGTAGTGAAGAAGATGTGCTTGAAGCCGAAACATTTATGCAAAACCGACACCCTTCACAACAACAATAATTTTTTATGTGAGAATCACTATGATACATTCCCGATTATTTTTCGCCTTGATTTTTTGTGCTTCTATAGTATGCACAACCCTATCTGTTCAAGCGCAGGTATGGACTGCCGTTACCCCATTACCTAATCAATCAGTCAATACCATTATTGAATTTGAAAATGCCTTATATGCAGGTACGGGACAGGGATTGTACCGCTCTTTTGACAAAGGACAATCATGGGATAATATTGGTGATTTTAATAATAGAACAATTGTGAATCTGTCGGCGTCTAATACCGAATTATTTGTGTGCCCCGTCAGTGCAGGTATATGGTCTTTTTCTAAAAATGAATGGAAAGATATAAGCAGCAATTTGCCACAGCAAACGACAGTGTATTCTGTCCTAAGAAAGGGGACTTCACTTTTTGCTGCAACGAATTTTAACGGTGTCTATCGTTCCGATAATAATGGTGCTACATGGGATATTGTCGGGTTGCCGAATTTGGATGTTCGTTCACTTATACTGTCGGGCAATATATTGTTGGCAGGTGCATTAGATTTTCAGGCAGACCGAGGATCGCTTTTTCGCTCAACAGACAATGGCAATACATGGCTGCGGTCCGACTCAGGGTTAACAAGCACTTTCTCTAAAATTCTTGTTTTAGGCGAAAAAGAATTGTTTGTAGGTACGCTTGGAGGTGGAGTGTTTATATCACAAGACAGCGCACGTACTTGGCAACAGCGTTCAGACGGGCTGACCAATTTAGGAATAAATGCACTTACATGGAATAAAGGTATTTTAATAGCAGGCACGGATGCCGGCGGCGCATTTATCTCTCGGGATTCAGGAAAAACATGGCGCGATGCAAATTCTAAGCTCATTCCCAAAAAAATCAATGACCTCATAAATATGAACGATATTCCTTACTGCGCTACAAACCTTGGCGTATGGTCATGTGATTTATCGGCAAACAGTATTGACGATCAAGTGAGTTATTCGTCTTCTGATTGGCTGGCTGCGCCGCAGCCGGCATTGACCATAGTGAATATTCGCTCATTGAATAGTACCTCAATAACCAATGTTGTTATGACAGATATTATGGGAGCAAGAGTAATGACGGAGCCCATCATAATGGAAAATATAATTTCATATCCGATTGCAGATTTATCGTCGGGTCTTTATTTTGTACAAATACGACTTACATCCGGAAAAATGGACATAATCCCCATAATTAAGCAATAAAAAATGTTAAATGTAATTTGCAGATACAGTATTGTCATTTATTGTGTAATTTTTAGTTTCGGGTGTACACATCAGGATACCAATCCGCCATATACACAGAAAAATGATGACACAGCAAAGCCGCACACTGCTCCACAAATATTTACACCCAAAATTGTCGCTGAATATCCTCATGACAGTATAACATATACGCAGGGATTCTTTTTTCATGGTGACAATTTGTATGAAAGTTCCGGGCTGTACGGGCAATCTTTTTTTGGACAAATTGATACGAAATCATGGAAATACACTCGTCGTTTTCCGATTGAAGCACAGTATTTTGCAGAGGGGAGCATTATACTCCAAGACAAATTATATGTACTTACATACCAAGAGCATACTTGTTTTGTTTATGATCCGGTTTCATTTAAAGCAATAGCCGCTTTCGGTTATGATGGTGAAGGATGGGGACTGACAACGGACGGTAAACACCTTATCATGAGTAATGGCTCAAATAATATCCAATTCAGGAGTCCCGAAAATTTTGCTGTTATTTCAACTATTGCAGTTCATGACGGGCAAAAAGCTATTGACCGTATTAATGAACTTGAATGGATAGAAGGTGATATTTGGGCAAATATTTATCAAAGTGATATGATTGCCATTATTGATGCAAAGTCAGGGGCGGTAAAAAGCTGGGTGGATTGCAGTGAATTGCGAAAAAAAACCATGGGAAAATCTCAAGCAGAAGTACTCAATGGTATTGCATATCATCCAGCAACAAAAACAGTGTATCTTACAGGCAAATATTGGGGAACTGTATTCGCTGTTCAATTACCGCAAATGTAATATGCGCTTGATTAAACCATAGGTGAATTGATTTTGTCATCTTTCCTGTTGCAATATAATGCACAATCTTTATTCCGTATTTTCAATCAAAAGACTTACGGAACGTCACTCATTTCTCATTATCAATAACAGTTACTATTTTATGCTCAAAATATCTTTATGGCTATGGTGTATTGTACTTTTTTCATCAATGAATGTATATGCCCAAGGGGGTGGGGGCAGACCACCCGGAACAAATGATGGGATGCCCGGAGGAGGCAGGCATGGCGGTGGTAATATACCCGGCATGGGACAAGAAACAACCGCAGACAAATTAAACCAAAAACCAAAGATAGGCAGAGCCATGGGTGAAGTTGTGGATGCCAATACCGGAGAGCCCTTGGCGTATGCAGTCGTGAGTATTATTAATCCATCTGACACCACAATTGTTACCGGTGCAGTCACGAATAAAGATGGAAAATTCTCTGTCAAAAATATACCCATTGGAAAATACATTATTCGTGTCAAATTTATCGGCTATAGATCCGCAAAAAATGATTCATTGTTTATTACACCGCGTAATCCCGTGAAAGACTTCGGCACAATTCGCTTAAAGCCTCAAGACATTGCCACAAATGAAGTTGAAGTTACTGCAAAGCGCGAAACAATAACAAATTCCATTGATAAAAAAGTATTTGAAGTTGATGAAACAGTGGCTTCGATCGGCGGTTCGGCAACCGATATATTGCAACAAGTGCCTTCGGTGAGCGTGGATATGAATAACAGTATCCAATTACGCGGGAGCGGGGGAGTCACAGTATTAATTGACGGGCGACCATCGTCATTAACCGGTGCCAACAGAGATGCCGTGCTCGACAATATTCCTGCAAATGCTATTGAGCGTATTGAAGTCATAACAAACCCTTCTGCAAAATATGATGCAGAAGGAATGAGTGGAATTATCAATATTGTCTTAAAAAAAGGCGGCATGGTCGGGTTTAATTCAACTGTGACCGGCTCGCTTGGTACAAGAGATAAATATAATGGCTCCATTAACAGCAATTGGAGAAGTAATAATGTGAATATTTTCGGCTCTTATAATTTTCGCTATGATGATGTTTTTAATAATGGCTCGCTTGATCGTACATCGGAAATTGGATTAAATACCATAACACTCAATCAGAGAAATGATGGCGGTAATATTTCCCGCTCCCACACGGTAAATACGGGTATTGATTATTACATGACCGAAGAGCAAACATTATCCCTTTCATTAACAGCTAATGTTCCCAATGGTATGCGCGATGAAATGATAATATATCAAAACAGCCAAACATTACCGGGAGTATTGCCACAATTCTCACGAGGAAGCTTTAATAGTAATGAAGGGCAAGGTTATGATGCTGCTCTTAATTATAAATATACTTTTGCTCCTAGACATGAACTGACGGCATCGGCGAGTGTTTCAAACAATGAAAACACTAATAATCAGGACTTTATACAGAACTTTACACTACCCGATTCATTGTTATTACAAAGACAAAGCAGAGCGGTAAATAATCGTACTATTATTGTGCAAGCCGATTATAACAAAGCTTATGACAATGGTGCTTCACTTGAGGGCGGCTATAAGTCCACAATTCGTCGTTTGGATAATAATTTTCTGTTTGAAGATTTTCTTAATGACTCATGGGTTAATAATACGGGAATAACAAATAATTTTCTATTCGATGAGCAGGTGCATGCTCTTTATGCCACGTATCAAGGAATATACGGCGATTTTGGGTATAAACTCGGTATGAGAGCGGAACAAACATTGACAAATTCATTGCAAAAAGTCAATAATGAAGGATATGAAAATAATTATTTTAATGTGTTCCCAAGCGCATTTCTGACCTATAGACCTACATTGTCACAACAATGGCAAATATCATTCAGCAGAAGGATAAATCGTCCTGATTATGAGTCATTAAATCCTTTTCGTGATATTAGCGATATTGTGACAATACGAACGGGAAATCCATTTCTTCAGCCGGAATTTACCAATGCTTATGAAGCAAGTTTTGCCAATGACTATGAATGGCTCTATATCACGACGAGCGTCTATTATCGCATTACCGATAATATGCAAAATCGTATCATCACTACCGACTCGCTTAATCGTTCTCTGGTGACATTCGCCAATTTTAATCATAGAACAAATATCGGGCTTGAAATAGTTTCGCGCCTACAATTCATATCATGGTGGGATGCCACTGCCACATTAAATGTTTTTAATACATCCGTTGATGGTACGGTCAATAATACCGCTTTTGCAAATCAGAATAATTCATGGTCATTGCAAGTTATGAGTAATATCAATCTTGAAGATATTTGTAAAATTCAAATCAGCGGGAATTATGTTGCGCCTGTTGCAACACCTCAAGGTCAGTTTTTTGGTTTCTCGGGGCTAAATATAGGAGCCAGAAAAGATTTATTTGATGGTAAATTGTCCATAGCTCTTAATGTTTCCGACATCTTCGATACAAGAAGGTTTCAAGTAAATTTGAACAGTCTTAACTTTACCCAAGAGTTTATGCGTAAAAGAGAAACACGTATAGGCACGCTGTCATTTACATGGAAATTCGGAACATTTTTTGGCGACGAAGGGCAGCAACAACGCCGTCGTGCCCGTGATTTTAACTCAGGAGAGAGATTCGATAGTTTTTAATGCAGCAATTACTTTCTGCAAAAGGTTTGGTAGCAATAACAAATAAAACGCTGGGGTACATAATTCAACACATTGCCATAGACCGTACTCTTTTAGGCCTATAAAAAAAGCCGAATTTTATATTCGGCTTTTGCTTAAAAGTTGTCATCTGAAAAATCATCATCATCAAATTGTTGCAGATCGTCGAGTGCCTCTTGCACAGTATCATAATAATCAAAAAGTCCTGCTATTTGCGACAATGATAAAAGCCGCATGATTTGCTCACCAACACCGACAAGTATTACCGGCGCGCCATGTTCCTTTAATTGGCGATGCGCAAGTAAAAATGCACCGAGTCCGGCACTGTCGCAATATTCGACGGATGTCATGTCTATAATAAAAGCACCCACTGTGGGCTGGCATAATATTAAAAATTCTGCTTTAATGTCGGCGGCTTTTGTGCTATCCAACCGACTTTCTTTTAGTCTGAAGATGACAATATCATCATCTTGCTCTACGGAAAATTTCATTGTAATTCCTTATGGTAAATAAAATAGTGTTATCGTATAATGGTGCCTATTCTGGTCCAACGAATATTCTGTAGCTTATATCCGATCGAACCTTCATTGTCATATTTATCTCTATTTTTCCATGACCAATACACAATCATGGGTGTTCCTATAACATTTTCTTCGGGAATAAATCCCCAGAAGCGACTGTCTAAACTGTTATAGCGATTATCACCAATTCCAAAAACATAATCACGTTGCACTGTATATGATGAAGCGGGCGAGCCGTCAATAAGGATTGATGCATTACTATAACCGACATTATGTCCTTCACGGCGAATAAATGTTTCCCATTCACGATAATTTTGCGGTGTTAATTTTATGACATCCCCTTGTTTAGGAATACGTATGGGCCCATAGTTTCTGCGAGTGAACCCACGCCCCGGCGGAAATGTCATTATTTTATCTTCTTCTTCTTGTACGTTTCGAGAATTATCGAATTGTGCATGTTCGGGCAAAGCAAAATAATTATTATTAACATAGATGGAATCATTTTTTATCTCGAGTTTTTCGCCGGCAACCGCTACGCAACGCTTCAAATAATATTCAAAATTTTGTGATTGTATTTCATCTCTGTTACCGGGGAATATAAAGACAATCACATCGCCTTTTTCGGGTTTACGCCACCCGGGTAAAGATAAATAAGGTACGGGTTGATTGATAAATGGAATAATTTGCGGAGTTGAAGGGCGGAAAATCAGACGATTAACAAAAACAAAATCACCCGCCATAACCGTGCTTTCCATTGACCCTGTGGGAACAACGAATGAGGCAATTAAAATACCATTGACTATCATCACAACCACAATGGCATTAACAAGTGTTTTAATCCATGAAACAACATGTTCTCCGGCAGTTTCCGGTTGTTTTTGTTCTTTTTTCTTGAAGAGCGATTTCACTTTTTCGAGTAAGGACATAGTAATACTTTCTTTTTATCAATCAATACTTAAAAC
>JAYRWZ010000350.1:0-8802 GCA_041917875.1 Chloroflexota bacterium
AGGTGAGAAAGTGCAGAGTTTCATGAATTTTTATTATTTTTTGTTATTGATAGTTCACACGTATATTTGCGATTGCGAAATTACCACTTCCAATCTGTATTTCACATAACCAATGTCATATCCGATGGCAACAAATCGGATAGATTGTTGTTACTGTGTGATGCATGGAGTGCAAAGATGGCTGAAACAAAATCAAATTTATAATAAAAATTACATTACAAAGGGGTAGTATATGAAACGTATGGTACGCAGTATCATTATAATGATGGCATTGCTGACGGTTATAATGCACAATGAAGCAGATGCTTTGGGGAGTACTCAATCTCGTCAAGGGTTTATTCCCAATAAAGGGCAATGGCATTCGGATATTTTGTGGTTTGCACACACCGATAATGTCAATGTGTGGATAACCAAAAAAGGTATCAATTTTGATTATCGCCAGATTATAACATCAAAGCAAGTAAGTGAATCGGCATTAAATTCGAGCACAAAGGAAATGTCATGGTCGGTATTAGGGCAAAATGTGCGTATGAATCTTGCCGGTGCCACAGGGCAGGGAACATCGTTGATTGCCTCGGAAACAGGTACCAAAATGAATTATTTTATCGGTAATGATGCCGACAAATGGGTGTCGAATGTTCCCGTGTGCTCACAAGCTGTCGTCAGCGATATACAGCCGGGAATTGATATGGTCGTCGCAGTGGATAAGGGATTGCCTCGCTATGATTTTGTCGTGAAACCGGGTGCAAATCACCGTGATATAGCTTTGTCTTTCGAGGGTGCAAACTCTGTCAATATCGAATCCGGTTCGGTAGAATATACCACTCGTTTCGGTACAGTAAAAAATGCACAGCTCTTGGCATATCAGCTCAATACGGACGGTTCCAAATCACCGGTGAGCTGCGAATTTAAACAAAAAGGTACACAAGTTATTTTCCAACTTGGCGATTATGATAAAAACCGCTCCGTTATTATTGACCCCACGGTATATGCGACATATTTGGGAACAAATAAATTAGATGAAATCAGAAAAATTGCTCGCGATAATATAACCGGCGATATCGTTGCCGTTGGATTTACCGACTCGGATCAATTCCCGACAACGGTTGGCTCTTATTCAACGCTCAATAATGGTTTTGGTGGCTCAACAGACGCTTTTGTCACAAAATTCAGCGCAGATTTAATATCGGTAAAATGGTCAACATTTATTGGCGGCGGTGCTGTGGATAAAGCTGTTGCGGTTGCATTAGATCCTAATGCCAATATATATATTGCAGGAGAAACCACTTCCACGGATTTTCCTAATAAAGGCAATTTTATTCTTGAAAGACCCGGTGCAGTTGATGCTTTTTTTGCTAAACTTTCCTCTATTGGAGATAAATTACTTGCCTCATCGTATATCGGAGGCAGAGACGATGACCGCGCCACAGATATAGCGGTGGATAATGCCGGCTTGGCAGTTGTGGTGGGCGAAACCTTTTCAGAAAACTTCAAAGTTGAACAACCGGATAAATCCACAAAACCCGAGGCAAATAATTCCGATGGCTTTATTGTGAAATTTAATACTTCCGGATCGAATGCTACATATTCTTCCTATTTCGGCGGTAATGAAAATGATCGTATCAATGGCGTGGCGGTTGATCCAAGCGGTAATAGTATTTACATCACAGGCGAAACAGAGGGAACACTTTACAAAACATACCCTGTGCCACCCGGAGGTCCCGGTCCGCAGCCAACCCCATACGATGCAGCCCCCAATGGCGGTAAAGATTGTTTTGTAGCGCGTATGTCACCTGCCGGATTATTTAATAATCCCAATGTCCATTTTATTACCTATATCGGCGGTACAACTTCAAGTCGTATTGGCGATGGTGAAGATGTCGGTAAAGTAATTGTACCTTTAAGCAATGGCGAGATTGTCGTTGTTGGGCAAACAACAGGTAATTTATTCGCTACGGGCGTTGCAGGGCAACATAGAGGTGCTGTAGATTTATTTATTTTGAAATTAAATCAGAACGGACGTTCATTGGTAAGTGCCGCATATCTTGGCGGTTCAGGCACTGAAACGGTGAATGCACTCTCTTATTCAAGCGGTACATCTTCTGTGTGGATTACCGGAACAACAACATCAACGAACTTCCCTAATAATCCCGGAGCTGATCCGGAGCAAACGAAACTTACAGGCGGTGCAGATGCTTTCTTGTATCAATTTGATCCCGGAAATCTTCAATCCACATTCTCTCGCTTTATGGGCGGCACCCAACCCGAAGAAGGAACGGGCGTAGCTGTCACACCTCGCGGTGATATATATTTTGCCGGCACCACTCGTTCCACAGGATTATTATCATTTGGCGATTCGTATCAGAAAACCTTCGGTGGCGGCACAGACGGTTTTGTGCGTAAACATGCTTTCGGCTCCATTTCCTTAGAATATCCGAATGGCGGAGCAGCTGACGTGTTCTGTCCGGGTAATACCATCAATGTTCGCTATACAAAAAATGCTCCGCTCCAGCCGGGTGATGTCATTGCTGTGCAACTTTCAACAAATTCCGGTGTGACATGGGATACGATCGGCAAAAATGTGACCACACCTAATTATGTATGGCAAATTCCGACAACTCAGAAAGCCGGTACTAACTATCGTATTCGTGTTATCCATGAGTCCGGTATTCGTGATGAAAGTAATGCCGACTTTACTATTATTGCAGCACCTACCGTTACCGAAGCACCTAAGGGTGATACGGTATGTCCGGGTGACAGCACGACATTCATGGTTCAAGCAACAGGTACAAACCTTACCTATCAATGGCTTTTTGGCACCAATAAATTGCAAGGAGAAACCCGACCGACTCTCACCGTACGGAACATAAAATCAAATCAGGCGGGCAAATATTCTGTGGAAATTGGTTCGGGTTGCAGTCCAATAGTGTATAGTGCACAATTGACGGTAAAAGTGGCAACTGCTATCACAGAACAACCTGCCGGAACCAAAGTAAAAGAAGGCGACCCTTATACGTTATCGGTCAAAGCTGTGGGTGAGAATCTTAGTTATCAATGGTTCCGTAAAAATACAATCATTGATGGTGCAGTAACCGCAAGTTATAATATTCCGTCTGTCAATGCCTTCAGCGATGGAGAATACACAGTAACTGTGGGAGGTAATTGCGGCAGTGTCACTTCCCAAGCCGCGGTCGTAACGTTTGAGGCAACCTCAATATTCGATGACGGTATCTCACCAAATGGAGTTCTTTCCATCGGTATGCTTTCACCCATGCCCGTATCTGAACAAATGAATATTGCCATCACTTCGCAAACATATTGCCCATTGACAGTTACTTTAACCGATATGATGGGTGGTATTGTTCGTACTATTTATAGCGGAACTCTCGAATCGCTTAGTGTATTGCCTTTGAGTATTGGTTGTGCGGATTTACCAAGCGGCACATACTATCTTAATGCACGATGCGGGGTCGATAATGCAGTACTGAAAGTGACAATCGTCAAATAATATACCGTACTTGAACATAGGTACAATATTTGCAAAGGGAATGATGTTTATCATTCCCTTTGTGTTTTAGTACGTGAAAAAATGTTAAGTTCACAGATAGATTTGCATCACAAGTGTGATTTGCTCGTCCGAGTAAGGTATAAATATATGGAGCATCCACAATACATGAGTGTTTCGCTCGTAGAGAATCGCACCGCAATCTTCTTACCATCATTTTTTCAGGTTACATTTGCGTTTTCTGATTATGAAACAGTTATCTATGATACAAAAAAAGTATTGGTTTTTTTTACAATCTGCTCTAATGTTGCTCTTGACCGGCTCAATGTACGGAGCAACAACGCAATGGGCTTCAAAAGTTATTGATTTTACCTCAGAACTTCAACAAGGTGAATATGGGTCTCTGCAATTATTGGGCAGACCCAATGCCATGCCTTATGGAGAAGACTCCAAATATGCGTGGCGGGCTTCAGGATATTACAATGTGCGTCAGCGTCGCGCCGAAGAAAGTTCTTTAACTCAAGTATTGCAATTAGGTTATAAAAACCCTATGTATGTCAGCCAAATTGCCGTAGCAGAAAGTGTGAATCCGGGTGCTGTAAAAGTTATACTCTTAACTGACGAAGAAGGCAATGAGCATAAAGTGTGGCAAAATGATCCGCAACCGCTTGGACGCAAAGGAAGAGTACTCAATGTGTTTATTCCCTTGACACCCTATAAAGTCAGCAGTGTGAAATTAGTGCTTGATGTTGCCGCCGTTCCCGGATGGAATCAAATTGATGCTGTTGGTATTTCCGATGATACCGATTCCATAAAAGCCACAATCAATGTTGTGAAGAATTTGCCGAAAGGATTGAAAAGAGAAAATCTGGGACCAATGATAAATACCCCCTACACCGATTATGTACCGATTATCTCGCCTGATGGAAAAACACTATATTTCAGCAGAAACGGCGACCCCAATAATGTTGGCGGCGTATATTCACAACAAGACATCTGGTATTCGACACTTGAAAAAAATCAATGGACTCAAGCAAAAAATATAGGTGCGCCCCTCAACACTCCCAGCAGTAATGCCGTGCTGTCCGTAACGCCGGATGGCAATACGTTATTGCTTAATAATAAGTACTCAAAAAATGGGTATTCCGGTGGAATGGGATATTCTTTATCGTATAAAACAAAAGAAGGATGGTCATTTCCGGAAGATATTCGTATAAGGGGATTTTATAACTTAAATATGTATGCGGAAGCATGTCTTTCCGGTGATGCCAAAATTATTATTATGGCAATACAAAGAGATGAAAGCATGGGTGAAAGGGATTTATATGTGAGTAAGTTATTGCCCGACAATACATGGTCATCACCAATGAATATGGGAGCAGATATTAATACGGCAGGCGACGAAACAACACCTTTTTTGGCTGCTGATGGAAAAACACTCTATTATTCAACCGATGGTTTTGCCGGATATGGCAATAAAGATGTTTATGTCACTCGTCGTTTAGACGATACATGGTTGCGATGGAGCGAACCCGAAAATCTTGGCTCCGAAATCAACACAACTGGTTTTGATGCTTATTTTACCATACCCGCATCGGGGGAATACGCATATTGTGTTTCCTCGGAAAATACTATTGGCAGAGAAGATATTTTTCGCATAAAGTTACCCGCATCTGCGCGCCCTGTTCCAGTAGTGCTTATTTCCGGAAAAGTATTAGACGAGAAAACAAAAAAACCCGTAGAAGCGAAAATTATTTATGAAATTTTACCTTCGGGAGAAGAAGTCGGTGTTGCGCGAACAAACCCTATTGACGGTTCCTATAAAATTTCTTTACCCGCCGGTGCTTTGTACGGATTCAGAGCCGAAGCAAAAGGTTTTTATCCGATAAGCGATAATTTAGACACAAAAAAATTAACCGAATATACGGAACTTTCTAAAGATTTATTTTTGGCACCAATTACTGTCGGGCAAGCAATTCGATTAAATAATATTTTCTTCAATACCGGCAAGTCTGATTTAAAGGAAGAATCATTTCCCGAATTAAAGCGTGTCAAATCATTTATGGCTGACAATCCATCCTATGAAATTGAAGTGAGCGGACACACTGATAATGTTGGGAAACCCAATGAAAATCAAGTGCTGTCCGAGCAGCGTGCCAATTCCGTGTATGAATATTTATTGAGCTTGGGAGTGCCTGCAAAACGCTTAAAAATCAAAGGGTACGGAGCTTCTAAACCATTAACCAATAATTCGACGGAACAAGGGCGCAGCCGTAACAGACGTGTAGAATTTATTATCCAAAAACAATAATACAACAATGAAAATACATGAATTTGAAAAAGGATTAAAAGACAGGGTTGCGATCGTTACCGGTGCCGCCATTGGCAATGGCAGAGCATTTTGCGAGCGACTTGCCGAAGAAGGAGCAAAAATCGTTATTGCGGATATAGCCGACGCTACCGACACAGTCAATGCCGTTCATTCTATTGGCGGTGAAGCTGTGGCCCTTACGGTGGATTGTTCCGATGAAGAATCCGTACAGCGTATGGTGAGTAAAGTTCTTGAATTATATGGCAGAATTGATATTCTTGTCCATAATGTGGGAATGTATGATGAAGAACCATTTGAGCTTATATCATTTTCTCAGTGGAAAAAAGTATTGGATATTAATCTCAATAGTATGTTCTTAGTCACACAAGCCGTTTTGCCTGCGATGAAAAAAGAAGGGTTTGGACGCATAATTGTCATGTCTTCCAATACTGTATGGCTTGGAACGCCGTATTTATCGCATTATGCCACAGCTAAAATGGGGGTAATCGGTTTTACACGTTCACTTGCAGCGGAAATAGGGCGTTACGGAATTACCATCAATGCCATTTCGGTCGGATTAACGGCAACACAAAGACCTTTGCATGAAAATCTTTCGACCACCGGCACCATTTTACAACATATTTTACCCGAGCAAGCGGTGCGAAGAGCTGATGAACCCGAAGATATTGCCAATGTCGTTGCTTTTTTATCACTTCCCGCTTCAGGTATTATTACGGGACAAACAATGAATGTTGATGGCGGAGCTGCGCGCCATTAATAATACATGTGTTCAAACAAAAGTGGTTTTCATTCAGAATACGTTTATATCATTGAAAATCATGCTAAATCATATATAAAAAGGGCTTTATACTGTATCAGTACAAAGCCCCACGTTTAAGGAATTGAATTCACATCTTATTTCGCCAAAACCACTTTGTCTATGACATGGACAATGCCGTTTGACGCACGCACTGAAGCAACAATTTTTGCTTCGTCTATATACCAATCATTTCCTTTTTGTGTGATAGTCACATTATTGTCATCAACCATGTTGATTATTTGCCCATTAGTGAAACGATCGGTTTCATATACCGCAACAGCTACATGATGCTGCAAAATATCTGCTAATTTTTCTTTGTTTTCGGGTTTAAGCAATGTTTCTACTGTGCCTTTAGGTAAGGCTTCGAAGGCAGCATTGACGGGTGCAAAGACAGTAAAAGGTCCGGCATTGGACAGAGCATCCACCAATCCGGCGGCTTTTACGGCAGCCACTAATGTCGTGTGGTCGGCTGAACCGACGGCTACTTTTACCACATCCTTTGCTGATTCATCATCAACGACACCGGATTGACCCGTACCATGCTCAATTTCGGCACCGCCGGTTGATTCGGCCTGTTTATTTGTTTCGGTGGAGCAACCCGCCAATGTCGCAAAAATTGCAATACATGCAATGTGACGTAATAGCATTCTCATAATGAGATCCCTTTAAAATGTGTACATAAAGAATGAATAAAATTCGCACCTTCTTTATAGCTTCACAGAGAATATTACACACTCTTTTGCTTACTATAGGCGCAATTTACATGAAAATATATGCCGTAAAAATGACATTTGTCATAAATGTACACTTAGTACTATATACTTTCTGAGACTGAGACAACCAATTCATCGTATGATAACAAAATTGGTTGAATTGCCCGAATACGGTTACATCATTGACAATCGGTATAATCAATCATGTATATCCTCAAAATCACTGTAATCCTACGTATATATTTATCGTTCGGTTCTTGGACGATATGAAAATTTTGCAACAGCATAATGAGCGTTGGAAGTCATGCCTTTTTTTTGCGATAATACCATGTCCATATTATCTAAACCGACGAATGGGTTTTTCGATTTTTCAACGATTGTGTCATTGTAGGCAATATGTTCTGTGCTCCGCTCATAATTATTATCCTTTTTTTGACGTGGATTTCTAAAATTTTCTCTTTGATATCCTTTTTTTACAAGGACATATTGCAAACTGTCACGTATAAGGGAAACTAAAGAATCTTTGTTGATTGTCTGTACAATAATCGTTGGTTGATTTGCTACTGGTATTGCGTTTGTGTTGTCCGGTATTTGATGTGGCATTATAAATAATATAAAAGCTATTGTTGCCGCTACTGCTACACCGGCTTGATATAATGGAATAGGCCTGAATATCAGTGTTGCAGACAATTGTGAGCGTCGCTGCAAAGCATGATGCAATGAAGAGGGAGCTTTATGTACTGAAGGCGATGCGATATATTCGCTTGTCAGTATTTCTCTGCTTTTTTCGGCAGAATATCCTAATGAAGTATATATCTGAGAAGTGCCTACGAGACTGATAATCCTCTCTTGTTCCGACTCACTTAATTGCTCAAACGGTATGCGGGAAGCAAGCTCGGGAATATCTTCTTTTTCTATGTTTTTCATGATATATCCGTATAATAATCTGAGAATATGTGTAATTGTTGTGCAAGTTTTTTTACTGCATAATATAAACGCGATTTTACTGTACCTTCGGGGATACCTGTGACAGCAGCAATTTCTTTCAATGAAAAATCTTCGGTATAACGTAAAATAAATACTGTGCGGTGTTCTGAACTTAATTCATCCAGACTTTGTTCCAGTAATTCTTTGAATAAAGCTCTGTCAGTATCATGAATAAAGTGAGCATGTTGTATCAATTGCTCATCTAATTCATCTTGTGGTATCTCTTTTGTCTGCCGTCTCCTATATTCATTTTTGCAGGCATTATATGCACAAGAAAACACCCATGTAGAAAATGGTTTTTGTATATCTACAATCATGGGATTTTCAATAATTTTAAGAAAAATATCATGGACTATATCTTCGGCTCTTTGCGGATCACTTAACATTTTGGTGCAGTAAAAAACAATACGCTTCGCATAGCGACTGTATAATTCATCAAGGGCAGAGCTATTGCCCCGCCCTAAAG
>JAYRWZ010000351.1:0-2733 GCA_041917875.1 Chloroflexota bacterium
ACAATCACGGAGTTAGATTGTGTATGCAGCCCTTGTGTCAGACGTATCATATACACACCGCTTGGTAATTCTTTTGTCGAAAGTGTGATGCTTGTGGTCATCGGGGAAGTATAAACCACAAAGCCCTGACTGTCTATAATTTCTATGGTTGCTTTGCCTCCCGCAAACACTATGCTTAATTCATCATTGGCAGGGTTGGGATAAAGGCGGATTTTTTCTAGCGAAGGAATTTTACCGAGATCAAGTGTAAATTCATGCGCTGATGTTTTTTGTAATTCTTCCCCATTGATTTCCGGGTCAAATTGCAAAGCAAACATTTGGTCACGTACAAATCCGAGGCTGCTCTGATAATCGGTTTGAATTACCAATGCTTTACGCTCAGCGGTATTTGGTATTTGATAAAAATGAGAAAGCGCACCCGAAGAACCCGGAAAGAATTTGAACCAATGACTCATATAATGATTGGTATGGAGTAAAGTATTGACCGTGAGGCGCGGACCAACCCAATGTGAGCCGAGAAAAAAACGATCTTGCTTATTCATCCATAATCCCGTATCGCTTTCGGGTGATGTTATAGTATTGACGCTCTCCCATAAAGGACGAACTTCATGTGTTTGCGAAAAAGCTATGACAATATTTGTTACTATCAGTAGTGGAATAATTAATAATTTCATGCTACACCTTATTCGAGAATGATTTTGAATGATGAAATTATTTTTTCTTGAAGTGATTGTAGTACTACAATATATTCACCGGCAGGGTAACCTGCAATTATGAAACTACATTGACTGTTACCTTTTTCAGCAAAAAACTGTGAGAGTGTTTGTTTGTAATTCCCTTGAACATCATATAAACGTAAGGAGTAAGTATCCGCTGTGGGTATAGTAACATCTAAAGTCACTTTCTCATTATTTTTTATTGGATGAGGAAAAACATTATTCTCAATATTGTATAATCTATCTTCAACTGCCGATGTACCATTAAGACCGAGAACTATACGGAAACAATTGGGGACTTGAAAGTAGTATGGACTACTAAAGATTATATCGTTAATAGAATCACCATTTACATCATGAATTACAGTTTGTAAGCTGGATTCAACAGTAAATTTTTCATCTTGAGTATTCCAGTAACAAATCTTTTTATACGAGGCAATTGGGGTAAAGATTGGAATATCTGTACCCGAATAAAATGTATAGCCAATACCTTCTTGATATATCACAACATCCTCAACTTTGTCATCATTAATACTATACGGTAGTGAAATTGGAGGATAAATACTTTGATTATATAGTTTTTCTCCTACTTTATTAAATGTGTCATTAGAAAGGTCAGTAATAATCAATTTCTTCTGGTCATGTGTTAATAGTAGAACATAGACATTGTTATGGTGTTTACTTTGGTAGATGGCTTCACTTCCACCGGAAAAATTTTGTTTATAAACAAACGGATTATTTGGTGCATCAAGAATGGATTCAG
Source organism: Chloroflexota bacterium (assembly GCA_041917875.1). Taxonomy (GTDB): domain Bacteria; phylum Bacteroidota; class Ignavibacteria; order Kapaibacteriales; family UBA961; genus UBA2353. Next base: position 1,480 of record JAYRWZ010000351.1, read on the forward strand.
AAATAATTTTGACAAAGTAATCATTTGAAGATTTATTCCATTCTATGGAATACAAAGTATATCCATCCTTATGAGGAGGTCTGTCTTCTCGAGTATAACTATAACCTAATAAGCGTATTTTACCTGTTGATGTTTTAAATGCTTTATAGATACTTGTATATTGATTTGCTGTATCAACAGCGGGCAATGTAGATCGTAGTAGCTCTGATTTGGTAATAGTTGAGAATGAACGGCTGCCATAAATAACTTCACCAAAATTAGTAGTGCTTAGATAAGACCTAATGATAATTATATCATCACAAGAATCAGCATTAACATCAGCAATTACATATTCTTCATTGCCTCTGTTGATGATTCCGAGTTGTCTTATAGGCGTTTTTTCGGGCGGTTGTCCATTTTGCAAACCTTTATAGACATGCCCGCCGCCATCAATATAATCAGTAATACCATCGCCATTAAAGTCAGCGGTAAGTATGGGATTGCCACCTTGCCAAGAAAAAACATTAGCTGTATCGCCGGGAAATCTATTCCTCCAAGTGACGACATTTCCATTGAGTAAAGAGACAGCCAGGCATCCCTTGCCATCGTAAAAATTGGGTAAAAAACTTGCACCATTTCTTCCAAGCCCTTTCCAATCATCAGGGGCTTGCCACCACTCTTGTAATTCGGGGAGGGTTTGGGAAACGGTATTGTCTTGCGCTGCTGCAACGACACAGCAAAGCATGAGGGGGAGAAAGATTGTTGTTTTCATAAGGATACACTCCATCAAATAAATATGTAAAGTTGTTTAGTTCAAAAATATGGCATTCTCTGTCTTATCCATTACTACTTTAGTACTACTTTTTTTGTTCATTTTGCTCTCTTTTCTTCAATTTTTTACAAAAAACTCAAGGAAAAAGAGATTTGCTCCCCATTGCCTTATAATCTATACTCAAACAAAAGCGTTTGAATTGTCACAATGCGTTTACATCTTTGAAAATCCGGTGCATCAATCTTTTGATCATCAAATTCATTGTAATTTTGGTATAAAAGCAAATTTGTATGTGGCATATTTCTCAAGAATGTATCACTTGTACCAAAAAAAAAAGCCGAGCAATATTGCACGGCTTTTTTTATAGAACTTGTTTAAAGATTCTTTAAGAGAATAATAGCACAGGCTAAATGCCAAAAAGCAAGATGGTTTACTGATTTTTTTTCATATCTGATGACAAGTGTTCTAAAACTATCAATCCAAGCAAATAATCGTTCATTGAC
>JAYRWZ010000352.1:0-3545 GCA_041917875.1 Chloroflexota bacterium
AAGAGGATTTTCAAAAAACGCACGTTCAACAGTTGGGACAACGACTGAAATCTATGATTTTTTACGGCTTTTGTATGGTCGAGTAGGAACAACAATTTGTTCTTGTGGCAAAAAAGTACAAAAAGACACACCACAGTCAATTCAAAAGTCAGTGATTCAATCATGTGCAGATTGTAGGATATATGTGTTGTTTCCATTTATGAATAATGGAGTACAAAGCACTGAACAACTTGCTAAATTACAGGGACTTGGGTACGATAGAGTCTATCATTATCACAAAAAAGAAATCATTGATTTTGCCGATATTGATACCAAAGAACTTATTTCTCACCCGCAGCACTTTTATATCGTTGCCGATAGAGTCATGGTCAAACCTCATGATAAAGATGCAGTAAGCAGACTGTTCGAGTCAATTGAAGTATCTCTCCGGTTTGGTGATGGCAAAATCTATATCCGTGATATCACGCAAGGGCTTGACTTTAAGTTTTCCTCAAAGTTTGAATGTCCTGATTGTCATATTTCTTATACAGAACCAGAGCCGCGACTTTTTTCTTTCAATAGCCCATTTGGTGCTTGCCGGGTATGTGAAGGATTTGGACGCAGTATGGGAATTGATGAGAAACTTGTAATTCCTGATCGAGTACGCTCGATTAAAGACTATGCCATAGCTCCGATTAGTCCATCCGGCTTCTACGAATGGTATGCCGGTTTATTAGAATTTTGTAAACGCAGCGGTATTAGTACTACAGTCCCTTATGCTTCTTTATCGCATGAAGAACAATCGAAGATATGGAGCGGTGATCAACAATATGGCGGTGTTAATGGCTTTTTTGCTATGTTGGAAGCCGGTTCGCATAAACTGCATTATCGGGTACTTGTAAGCCGCTATCGTGGTTATACCACTTGTAAGAAATGTGAAGGATCGCGATTACGAAATTCCGCGCGAAGAGTATTTGTTGGCTCGACATCAATGCACGAAGTTGTCAGCATGACATTGGAACAATCACTTCAGCATTTCTCAACTCTAAAATTAACAGCTTTTCAAATGAAAATCGTCGAACCCGTGCTCAAGGAAATACGTTGGCGATTGGAATTACTTGTGGAAATAGGTCTTGGTTATCTTACACTTGATCGTCTATCTCATACACTTTCGGGGGGCGAATCTCAAAGGATAAATTTGGCAACTTCTCTCGGATCTTCTCTTGTCGGAACTCTTTATGTTTTAGACGAACCATCTATTGGTTTGCATTCGCGCGATACTGCCAGGCTTATAGCATTACTCAAAAAATTACGTAATCTTGGAAATACCGTTGTCGTCGTTGAACATGACCCCGATATAATAAAAAGTGCTGATTTTATAATTGATATTGGACCCAAAGCAGGGGAAAATGGCGGTACCATCACTGCAAAAGGCACAGTGGACGAAATAGAAAAAAATCCTCAGTCCCTAACCGGTCAATATCTTAGCGGTACGAAAAATATTACATTACCGGAGAAAAGAAAAAAAGTGGTTAATTCATTAGTGATTACTCAGCCCAGAGAGAGAAATCTCAAAGGTGAAAATGTTGCTATTCCCTTAAAAATGATGACTGTGATCACCGGTGTTTCCGGTTCCGGAAAGAGTACGTTAATTCACCAAGTTCTCTATAATAATTTACGCTATCAAAAAGGATATACAAGCGATGGGCAAGTGGGGGCTTGTTCAGGGATTGAAAACTTGCATCTGATTGATAATGTCGAAATGATTGATCAAACACCAATTGGTCGTTCATCTCGTTCCACACCAATAACATATACAAAGGCATTCGACTATATCAGGGAAGTATTCGCCGATACTCCGGCAGCAAAACAAATGGGGGTGAGAGCAGGATATTTTTCGTTCAATGTTCCCGGAGGTCGCTGCGAAGCATGTGAAGGCGAAGGAAATGTGACGGTCGAAATGCAATTCTTACCTGATATTACTTTGGAATGTGAAAGCTGTAAAGGAACCCGCTATACGCGTGAAGCAAGAGAATTTACATACCGTGGAAAAAATATTGTTGAAGTATTGGGAATGACAGTAGATGAAGCACTTGAGTTTTTTCAAGGAAATAAAAAAGTTGTTTCACGGTTACAAGTTCTTGCTGATGTCGGCTTAGGGTATTTGCGCCTTGGGCAACCCTCTTCAATGCTGTCCGGCGGCGAAGCACAGAGAATTAAATTGGCAACATATATTGATGATTCTTCACATAATGCTAAACATACACTCTTCATTTTTGATGAACCCACCACTGGGTTACATATTGATGATATACAAAAATTACTAATATGTTTTCAATCTTTAATCGAAAGAGGTAATAGTGTACTCATTATTGAACATAATTTGCATATTATTGCCGCTGCCGATTGGATTGTTGATTTAGGTCCGGAAGCGGGAGAAAAAGGCGGCTACATCATCGCTGAGGGAACACCTGAGCAAGTTGCAAAAGTAAAAAAATCTTATACGGGAATGGCATTAAGAGAATTTTTGTCCCATTATGCTTAATAAATTACAGAACTCATTATGACAGATAAACTTAAATCCATTTTTAGGGTTTTCCTTGGCTTAGCACTCATGGTTATGTGTGTCTATTGGTCATTGAAAAATGTGGATTTAGAAAAAATGTGGAATATTTTACAAAATGCTAACTATGGTTGGGCATTGTTATGTATTCCAATAGCATTGTTTTCTCATTGGTTAAGAGCTGTGCGTTGGAAAGCTATGCTCGAATCATCAGCAAAAACCAAGTTAATAGACTTATTTTCTGCTGTAATGGTTGGTTATGCAGTAAACAACTTTACTCCAAAAGGGGGAGAATTATTGCGTCCATATGTGCTTAGCCGTCGAGAAAATATTCCTTTTTCTACGGTGATGGCTACCATTATTCTTGAGCGATTATTCTTCGACATGGCAGCGTTAATTCTTATATTCTGCTGGGCTTTATTGGCTTTGCCGGAACAAATTTCAACCGTTTATCCCGAGTTTTCTTCGTCTTCTCTTGTTTCTGCCCTGGGGTTGCCATTTATTTTTGTATTAGCATATTTGATAGTGTCGAGTGTTTTTCCTCAAGCGGTAGATGTGTTTTTACAAAAGACCATAAAAAGATTTTCTCATTCTCTGTATAATCGTTTGCATTCGATAAATCAGTCATTTGAAAAAGGATTTGTCATTGTGCGAACACCCTCTCAAATTATCAGAACATTGTTGGATTCTGCCGGAATCTGGCTTTGTTATATTTTGCCTTCGTATATAATGCTATTTGCATTCGATTTTCCACCTCATGTAAGTTTAGAATTCAAAGATGCAATGCTGCTTTTTGTCGTGGGATCGCTGGCGTATGTTTCACCTGCTCCCGGTGCTTTAGGTGTATATCATACTTTGGTCTCGACAGCAATGGCACAATTATACGGAATTTCGACGGAACAGGGGCTGGCTTATGCTACTATGGTGCATGGGGTAAACTATGTGGTCACAATTATTGGTGGAATTTCTCTAGTTCGAGAAAGTAAATATATTAGCTTTAAAC
>JAYRWZ010000353.1:0-1519 GCA_041917875.1 Chloroflexota bacterium
CTTTGTAGCCGCTGATGGTATCTAAATCAATACCGTCCCAACGAACTTTGTCGGGTGTGTCATTGGTAACTTTCGGATTACCGCTGAACGTAAGAGGAAGTTTTATATCAGTGATATTACTGATAGTATCGCATCCTGATATAAATGCTAAAAAGCAGAATGCTGCGAGGAGTGAAAAAAGACGAACTTTCATAATAAGTTCTCCCAAAAAAAGTGAAAAAAGTTAAAATCTTAATTAAACCAAACGGAAAAACCGCCCGAGAACATGAATTGAGACACATAAGCGACTTGTGCATGAAGTTGTAAAGCTTTTAAATTGACTTCGCCGCCGGCAACTATGCGGAAATTAGAAAAAGTGCTGATGTCTGCAACAACCGGTGTGCGAGTATTTTTATTGTTGACCATATATGTACCATTTACGGGATTAATATTTAAAAAGCCGTTATTAGTATAAAGATTATCTCTTACTTCATCATACGGCGTATTGGACGATGCTTCATTGGGTGTTACATCTTTGCGAGTATAAGTAAATGTTCCGCTGAAATCTTCATATTGCAAGCCACCAAAGACAGTGAAATATTCATTGAGTTTTTTACTTGCATTGATACCGATAGCCAGAGCATTTGCGTCAATCACGTTCGTAATGGAGAATAGTGAATATGCGGCATTAAAAGAAATACCGAGAGTGGAATCCTTGAGCGGGTCAATGTATTGATTGAATTGATGCCCGACGCTGACCATTCCGTAAAAGACATTCATGTCATCGTCAATGGAGGGAACAGGCACGACACGCAAACGAACATGAGTGCGTGACGGTAAGTCCATCATGATTTGCACAGCGGGAATACCGAGAACAGCATTCAAGCCATTACCGCTTGGGAACTCCGCATTGCCACCGATGGTTTGATAGTTATAGTTGCCATTCTGATCTTGAGGTATTGAATAGACGGTTGTTGGCGTTGAACCATAAAAAGTGGGTTGTTCAATGGTTGAGGGCTGCCTTGTTTCTATGCCATTCTTATTATAGGCAGTCCGAGCAATTTGCGGATTTGAAAAGTGGCTTGGTAAAGTGGCAGTGTAATTTTTTTGACTTTCGGGGATGAGCATTGCCATAAAAGAGAAGTCAAGCCCGATTTTAAATCTGTCTTCATGGACGGCAGTTGTCCATAAATTAGAATTAAAACTTTGTCCCATACTCGTAAAGAGCGGTTTGGAATATGCCTCAAAATTTTCTTTTGTAAGCAGGGAAACGGTTCCGCCTAATTCAAGTTTTTGGGCATGCACAATTGATGTGAAAGCAAAACACGATACCAAAAGAAGCGTCAATTTTTTCATACTCATTCTCACAACGTAATTTTTAAAAAGATTTATGAATGTGTTTAGGAAATAAAGTTTACCTAAAATAGTGATTTTTTTCAAATGAAGCAAGATGTTTTGTCATTATTATTGCGGGATGGAATCGCGGACAAACCAAGCGCGACGAATCAGACCTTCGCTAACTTCATATATTGCAACAGCA
>JAYRWZ010000354.1:0-3616 GCA_041917875.1 Chloroflexota bacterium
AAGCATAGACATCTTTTCCTGCATCAGCTTTCGGAATATCATCAATAATGGCAACGGTTTTTAGGACATCGGAGCGACTTTGTTTAACGGAATTAAGTTGTATTGGATATATTCCTTTTTGTTTGACCGAAAAAACAATAGAATCAAGTCCTTGTTCAATAATATCCGCATTATTAATTGTCCATTTACGGAACAATACTCTTCCTGCATCTTTATGATACAATTTTATTGGTTTGCCGATACAACCATAGACGGTATCAATATGCCCCGGAAATTCCATACAATATTGACTGCGCATTGAACCAAGCCCATACGAATCAGACATCGTATGTTCCATCATATTGGGGAAAGCTAATGAATATAGTGTTGTATCAAATATTCGAATATCACATCCTTTACCGAGTGTATTAGGGCTATGAATTACATATTGACCATAATATATTTTTTTGTCCACAGCAAGCTGCATATCTCCACCTTTACCGGTTTCTGTTTGCAAAGAATCATGGAGGATCATTTTATCACGCGAAAGATCATATTGATAGATATATGGCAAAGAGGATGGTTTAATATAGAGAACTTTGCTATTAGATGAAAAGCTAAATACTGTTCCCATATCTCCCTTAAGTTCTCGCCTGGGAAGTTCTCGTCCATTGCTTATACTTCCTGTTTTTTTATCAAAATCATAGAGATAGATTGAATTGTAACCTCCATTTACCGTAGATGTGTAAGCCAAGAGTTTTGTACCGTCAGGAGATAATTTGCAATATCCCACCGTAATATGTAAACGACTTCTTCTTATTCTTTCATTAAAGTCTGAAACAATTGGTATAGAATCAATACCATTTTTTGTTATGCGATAGGCATAAAATCTTCTATGATTTCCATCCGGTACAATAACCCAATAATTGCCTGTTGAACAATCTAAAGTTCCTGTTACGCTCCCTATGATTGAATCGCGCAAAGGAATATTCTTTGCGATTATTGTACCCAATCCATCATTCATATCAATAATTGAATAGGAAAATCGGTTTTGGATAGCATAGTTAAATCTATGAAAGAGATAGTAATTTTTTGATGCAAGATTAATGTGTTCTGTAGGGAATGGTACAATTAAATTACGGTGAGAATACCAATGTCCGAAGCTTGCAGTGCTTGCATAATTTATATTATCCATCGGAGTATATAAATGTGTAAAGACACTATCTTCCATAGTATAGAATAATAATTCACCGGTCTTTTTATCAGAAATTGTTGCGAATCCTCCATTTCTCGAATAAAATTCTTTTTTACTAGGGAATTGTTTTTTTTTTACAAGGGTATCTTCAAATATTAAAGTAGTTGTTAATAATTTAATTTTTGTCAAAAAAATCCAATGTTTATTTTCATTTTGAGAGAATGCAGTCAATGAGCATAATACAAATAACAATATTGATACAATTCGTTTCATAAAAACACCTATAAAAAAAACTCCGGCGTTTAATAACACCGGAGTAATATGTGATTATTTAATGATAGATATATGTTGCGTAAAGCGTGTATCATTGATGCGAATATTGAGTATATATGCACCGCTTGCAAGTTCATAAGCTTCATAGTTCAGATGATGCACACCGCTTTGCTCATACAAAGTTTCTTGCGCTATGATATTGCCAAGAATATCTGTGAGAATAATCTCCACACGACTTTCTTGCGATAATGAATATTGAATATAAATACTATTATCGGCATAGCGTGCAGTAATGCTCGGCAAACCCGCAATAGTTCTTTGTTCATTTATACTTCTTTTGCCATAATATGTGTCGCCGAAGCTGCAATAATATGGATCAAGTGTGGGTATAAGTGTATCCATTGTATTCGGGTCCGTTGTAAACCAATCGTCTGATTCGATTTCTTCTGTATCTTGAGAATCACCAGCCGGATCGGGTTCTGTCTCAGGATAATTCCCACATTCATTAAATCCATCATATTTACGCACCACACCATTGAGTACGCTTATTGCTCCGGTGGATAGTATAGAATGAGTACCTGTGCACATAAAATTACCTCCTGTGCCATCATCTGCTTCAAACCATGCTGCTTTCGAGACCGTTGACGAACCACTTGCATAATCATCATTAAATGTCGTTGTCCAATTAATTGTCCCTAAGTTTATGTCATCAACATTCATCATAATGGCTTCGCCATTGTCTAAAAATCCGACAGCAGAAATATTTTCCGTTGCCGGATTAGAGAGCGAACCGACGCTATGGCTATACTTTTTCGCATAACTAAATTCACCGGGTATAGAATCAGCTCCGATAATGTATCCATAAATGGTTGGGTTAGTCGAAAAATCATATTTAATAAGCATCGGTTGAGTATATCCCGCACTCTGAGTACTGCCTGCGATGAGATATTCGCCGCTATTTAAAAATGTAATCGAATTAGCTTTTGCATTATCCGCTGAAGGTGTAAGGTAATTCATCAAACCCGGATTGCCGGTATTTTTATTGATTTTAATGGCAAATACTCGTTGCGATGTGGAATTTTTTGTACCTGTGACAACAAGGTCATTGCCATCTAATGTCATGCCTGAGGCAGGAAAATAGGCATTATCCGCACTTTCATCATATTCTTTTGACCATAGTAGCTGATGTCCAACATTGCCCGGTGCCCATGAATATTTGGTGACTGCAAAGCGCACACGCCCCGGATCAGTAAAATTTGTCAAATTTGACAGAACATAAAAAGTATTTACATCTTCACGCACAACAGCAATACCTCGGCTATCATCAGCAATATTGTCAATGATATGAGACCAGACAATATTTTTCGTGGTTGGATTGAGAATGGCTACCCATGTTACACTGACAAGAACCGCAGGAGAGCCATAAGCGATTATTTGTGTACCCACAATCGGATACCCTTGATAGCGAGGCTGATAGGGAAACACCGTTGAGTAAGAACCTTGCACGGTTTCCGGTGCAATCATGCGTATGTCATATTTAGCCGCAGTGCCATCGTGATAATTGCGTTGATCGAGCAAGACACCATCATCGTCTGTCCATACAGCATGACCATGATTGTCAGTATTTTGATAATAGTAGTCACCAACCGTCAAATAATCATTAGCAGTATTGATTCTAATAATACAGCGTCCACGATTGCCCTCATCGGTTGGCGGTATGTATTTTCTGAATACCTGTGCTGTGCTATATGTTGTACATAAGACCATTGAACAAGTCAATAAGGCGAAAGTGTGCAGAAACTTTTCTGCAAAATATGTGTTTTTCATATTGTTATCCAAAAATTATTATAAAAAATTTACTAACCATTATATATGCTGAGTGCATACGTTTCTCTCCGCTCAACAGAAAACTGTTGTGCATATGACTGAGTGGGTATGTAGAAATACCGACCTCATAAGCAAATTTTTTCATAATTTTACGATGTATTCATAGTCGTACTCCGTATTGATTGTGAATAATACCCCTTTCAAGTGTACATTGTCTTATGGCGTTTGGTTGGCGAGACTTTGAGCCATAGTTCGATGTTGGGAGGGGATTTTTTATGTCCTGTAGAGAATAGTCATTGCCGTGACTTACGAAACGTAAATCACATAATTCATTAAAAATAA
>JAYRWZ010000355.1:0-4616 GCA_041917875.1 Chloroflexota bacterium
ATATAATCCTCAATTAAAAGAACGTGCAAAAGAACTTAGGAAAGCGGGTAATTTATCGGAAATAGTATTTTGGAATCAGATAAAAAACAAACAGTTTAAGGGACTGGATTTTGACAGACAGAAAATTGTTGGTAATTATATCGTAGATTTTTTCTGTACAAATTACAATGTAGTTATTGAAATAGATGGCAGCAGTCATGATGATAAAGTAGAGTATGATGCAGCCAGAGATGCGTACCTTGAAGGTTTAGGTTTGTCTGTTATTCATATTTCAGATACGGAAGTGTTGCATAATCTAAGTGGTGTGATGGAGTGGTTGCATGTGCATCCTGCATTTGACCACCCCGTCCTTTCGGACACCCCTCCCGAGGAGGGGAATTATGAAGACACTTTTGCACCAATTGACATCTTAGATTATATCTATGCGGTATTACATTCACCCACGTACAGAGAGAAATATAAAGAGTTTTTGAAAATTGATTTCCCGAGAGTCCCTTATCCGAAAGATGCAACAACATTTTGGAAATTAGTGAAACTTGGTTCGCAATTACGAGAGATTCATTTATTGGAAAGTTCCGTTGTGGAGCAATACATAACACAATATCCTGTGAATGGAACAAATATGGTTGTGAAACCCAAATATGTGGACGGCAAGGTATATATCAATGACAGCCAATATTTTGATAAAGTTCCTTTAGTTGCATGGGAATTTTACATAGGCGGATACCAACCTGCACAAAAGTGGCTCAAAGATCGCAAAGACCGCCAATTAGAATTTGACGATATTCTCCATTATCAGAAAATCATCGTTGCCTTGACAGAAACTGACCGATTGATGAAAGCGATAGATGAGATAATAATAGAATAAACCATTCCACAATAAAAAAAGCGGCATTGCGCCGCTTTTGTATTTACTGTTCTTTATCTCATTTCGGCGAAATTGACTTAAAGCGAATGAATTTATTTAAGCCATGCCGGATAGTCTTCTTGGGCACTGCATACCGCCTTCCAAAAGACTCGGAAAGCGGCCTCTGCGGTGTCCGCTTTGATTTTGATAGTGAGTTCATTGATTACATCAATGCCTTCGATGCGCTGCGCCCGCAATGTATGTTCTCTTCTGTAAAAATCACATTCAAGAGAATAGTGCGAAGCGGTATTGTACGATGGAAGTTGCCCTTGCAGCCGTTTTGCAATAGCACGTTCCGCGCCATCCGCAATCGCTTTTTTGGTATGTGCCACTGAATAACAAAGTGCTGCCGTCGAGCCCAACACTTTTTTGGTCGAGACAAATTCAATGGAAGGACTGATTTCTGCACATTCATTTTCCAGATCATCATTGCCAACGATAAGTCCCACGGGTATATCATAACTGCCAAAGATGGCAGCATTCATTGTGATTTCTCCAATTTCCTGACCATTCAATCGGAGCCGACAAATAGTGCTGCCAACATACGTATGGGCTAAAAGACCATTGGGCGTGCCCGCTTTGGAATGATAGCCAATCATAAAAGCCATATCAATATTATCACTGATACCCTCAAGCTGGCAAAGCGGCTTATTCATTGGGGAGCCGGGACCGATCACCAAAGATGCTCTTTCATGCAATTCTTCGAGCACAACGTTGCGCATGATTCCATGACCATCACCTACGATAAATTCCGCCGTCGGATCAATTCGCAAGCATCCCTCGATGGCAGCATTGATATCATTGGTCAATAATTTGCGTGCTGCGGAGTATGTCTTTCCTTCGGGCATAAGTTGATCATGATGGACAATGCCTGTGGCGCCTTCCATATCTGCTGCAATGAATATTAACATAAAGTAAATTGTTAAAACATTTGAAAAATAAGGAGATTATAACCCGCAACGTTCAAAAATATAGTCCACACTTTCTTTTAATGAGATGCCACCGTCAAATATGGCATGTAGATCTTGGACCGGCAAAATTTCGGTTATATGTTCCGATTCTGCTAAAGTTTGGCGCAGAGGGATTTTCTCAGCCCATGTTTTCATAGCGCAACTTTGCACGCGCGAATATGCTTCTTCTCTTGTAAGCCCACGTTTAACCAATTCTAATAATATAGTTTGAGAAAACACTAAGCCATAAGTCTTTTCAATATTGGCTTTCATGTTTTCGGGATACACAAGCAATTTATCAATAAGGTTGATGGCAAGATGGAGCATATAATCCATGATGATAGTGCTGTCGGGGCAAATCACCCTTTCGACGCTGCTGTGCGATATGTCTCGTTCATGCCAAAGAGCATTGTTTTCCATCGCCGCCATAGCATTGCTGCGCAATAATCTTGCTAAGCCGGTAAGCCGTTCAGAAACAATAGGGTTGCGTTTATGTGGCATAGCAGAACTGCCTTTTTGTCCTTTCGAGAAAAACTCTTCTGCTTCAAGAACTTCCGAACGTTGCAAATGGCGAACTTCGATTGCGATTTTCTCTAATGATGAAGCGATAATAGCTAAAGTTGAAAGAAATTCTGCATGTCTATCTCTTTGTATTACTTGAGTTGAGACCGGCGCGGGTGTTAAGCCGAGTTTCTCGCATACATATTCTTCAACTTTGGGAGAAAGATGTTCGAAAGTTCCAACAGCACCGGAAATCATTCCTGTGGAAATAATGGCATTGGCTTGCTCTAAGCGTTTCAAATTGCGCAAAGACTCTTGATACCAAAGCGCGAGTTTTAGCCCGAAAGTTGTTGGCTCCGCATGAATACCGTGGGAACGTCCCACACAAACAGTGTATCGAAATTCATTTGCACGGCGAGCTAAAACATCCGATAACTGTTTCAATTTAGTGTAGATAAGTTCACCGGCTTGTTTTAACTGAACAGCGAGAGCGGTATCTAACACATCCGATGAGGTCATACCCAAATGAATGAATCGCGAGTTTGGTCCAACATATTCAGCAACATTCGTCAGAAATGCGATCACATCATGTTTTACGGTCTCTTCTATTTCTAAAATCTTTTGTACATCGAATTGTGCTTTTTCACGGATTTCAGTAACAGCATCGTGCGGAATGATGCCGAGATTGGATTGTGCTTCGCAAGCAAGTATTTCAATTTCCAACCAGATAGAGTATTTATTGTGTTCACTCCAAATTTTTCCCATTTCGGGTCTTGTATAACGTTCAATCATAAAATTAAGATAAGTATTAACAAATGTTGTACAAAAATATCATTTCATTTTTGATTCATCATGAAAGAGTTATTCTAATTCTTCCATAGTGAGATATGTGTCCTGTTGGTCAATTTCAGCTATTCTGCACACCGATTGATACGAACATTTTTGGCAGGCATTGGGTTTAGGCATAACAGAAAATTCGCCTTTTCCGATTTCATCGCAAAAATGACCACCAAGCCCTATTGCTTGTTCTGCCACCTCATTCAAATATGCGTAGTCATACACTTTTATCCTCATATAACCTGCCGCCTCAACTAAATGTTCGCAATGGTCTGCAATAAGCGGTAATCGCACATATTTTTCTTTCTTTTCTTCGCGAGCAAAGGGAAGATAATAGAGAGCGCCTGAAGGAATTGGTGTTTTTCCATACTTTGAGGCAATGATATGATTTGCAGCTGCTATATACAGTGGTAACTGTAAAGAACGCAATGTTGTAATGTCTTTGTTGAGTGGGGGATTGCCCGTTTTGTAATCAGTTACCAAGAACTCCACAGCATCATTATGTTCTTTAATTTCAATGCGATCAATTTTTCCTCTTAAAGTTAGTTTATCCGATAGGACCAGTGCTTGATTACCTTTGCCCGATTTGTTAAATTGACCAAATGAATATTCAAACAAAGCGGGAATGAAATCCCATCCAGCTTGAATTTTATGTATTTCATTTTCCAACCACACAAAGAGTTTTCCTTCGGCTACATCATCGCCTAAGAGCCGAGCTGCTTCTATCGGGAAATAAGGATGATCAAATCGAAGTCTTTCAAGTTCTTCATTTGTAATCTGTTGTAATAATAATTTGTAGTCATCTTTTAAGTGTTCAAAAAGATTCGATGGCGGTGACTCATTTTGCAAAATAGAGTAAAAGCGATAGACAATAGTATGGAACAGATTGCCGATGTCGGGGCTGTTAAACCAAGAGATAACCGATTGTTTATCTTGCAGATAGAGAATATAAGCCGACAAAAACTTGAAAGGACAATCATTGTATTGTTCTAAAGCAGAAACAGAAATAGGAGCTTTGCTGCGTTTTATCAGTTTGGCGGATGTATCGGCGGTGTAAATACAATCGTTTGAGTCTTCTGTGGCAGATTCTGTCTGTGTATGTGAGAGCTGAAATTCTTGTTTAGAAGCAATTGCGGAAAACCACTCGGGCATTTTTTCATCAAAAACATTCGTTAACTCTTTGTATGTATTGTCATTGCGTAAAGTGGTGATACGCAGAACTGCATCCAGAAACGGTGAAGGAATTGTTTCGGTATTACCATCAGATTTTGGCAGAAAAATATGAATTTTCGGTGATTCGCAACTTTCGAGAGCATTGGCAAACCATTCAAAGAACTGCATTCTTTCTGAACGTATATGGCGTTCCTCCGATTGAGGTAATTCAAAACCCAGAAATTGTTCCGGTTTATAAGATTGAGGAA
>JAYRWZ010000356.1:0-4159 GCA_041917875.1 Chloroflexota bacterium
TAATGGACTATCATGGAAAATAGATTCCACAATTACTTCACTAATTGATATCAACAAGGATGCTCGTTATATTTCTTATTCCGATCCGACAACTATATATTGCGGATCAACTAAGGGTCTTTTCCGTGGTACTATACAGCACTCTTCGGAAGTGGAAGACGGCTCAAATGGCAATCCCTATCTTTTTATTGATGCAAAACCGATACCCGCTAAAAATGAAATCACTTTGAGAATTTATGGACTCTATAGTATTTCTTCCGATTTTTCCCTTTTACTCTATGACAGTATGGGTTCTATGGTCAAAGATGTTTCACGACTTGCACAAAAAAATCACAATGGTGCTTGGGCGGACGCTTCCATTCCCGTACAAGACTTGACGGCAGGTGTCTATGTCTTAGTCTTTAAAGCAGGCACCGATCATTATGCAAAAAAAATCCTTATTGCCCAATGATAATTACATATTCTTTTTTTCTCATATCCTTCTTACAGATTTGTGTGAGGGATTTTTTTTACAAAGTCAATGATATTGAGTATTATCATTTTTCGGGTTTGATATGATTCATGCCGGTAAACCATCTTCACAATAGTACAATGACTGCCTGCCATTATGGGTGATTGGTTCTTATGAATGCTGAGACTTATAGATATAGTTTTCTGTGCTGACCATAGAGTACTAACGTAATCTGCGCTCACAATAGACAAGATAAACAAGACAATACTGATAACTTTTTGTCATGGTTGTGGATGACAATATTGTGGCGACATCATAAAGTATAAACAATATTTTGTGAGGAATAATAACCGAAGTGATGATCTGCCGGATGGCATAGTTGGCACATTGCCGTCAAAAAATCATTGCCGAAACTGATACATTTTTGATCAAAAAGCACTCATTACATTCACACACTGCGACTATTGTGCAGTGAGTCATATCATTTTTTTTGTGTCAATTATTGGAAATGACAATTCTTTTCAGTAAATAGCAGTTGATATAACGATATAAAGTAGGGTTTGAGCTTATGAAACATATTCGACCACTTGTCTATTTTGTTGTTTTTGCAATAATTGGTTCATGTAATTTCCTCATGGCACAGCGTTGGGAAGCCGTTCCGCTTCAACCGCCTTATCATGCCACATTATGGTTAGACGTGTATTTTTTGCCATCGAATCCGCAATTCGGTTGGGTATGCGGTGCTAAAGGTCATGTGATACGAACCACTGACGGCGGGGCAACATGGCGAGGGACAACAGTGCCATATTCACCGCCCAATAATGATCATCTTGAGAGTATTCATTTTGTAAGCACTTCTATTGGTTATACTTCCGGCAATGCCGGAATTTTTAAGAGCACGGATGGCGGCGCAACATGGATAAACATTACTCCTGCAAATGCGGGCAATTCTTTGTGGGGAACATATTTCCCGACTGCCGATACGGGTATGGTTATCGGTGGCGGTTGTGGTATTGATAATATCAGAAGTTTTTACAGGACAACGAATGGCGGCGCAACATGGAATGCTTTTCGTGACACGACACGTGTTGATCGTTCGGGAATGAGCGATGTTTTTCTAACATCTGCCACAGGAGCGGGGTGGGCAATGAGCAGCGGTTATTTGTGGCAAACGAGCAATGGCGGCGTAACATGGTCGGTAAAATCACCCACGGGCACTGCTATATGGCATGAAGAATTTACGAAAGTGAACAACTCTTATTTAATACCCACGGCGGGTACGGAATGTTCAGGTGCAGGTAATGCGGGAGGAATGCGCTTCAGTACCGATGATGGCACAACATGGAATAATTTCAGCAGCGGCGGGGCAATGTTCGGCACATTTTTATTGGATGCGCAGCGCGGTTGGGCTGTGGGGGTCGGTTCACGGGTCTATTACACTTCCGATGGCGGACAAAGCTGGGCATTGCGCAACTGTGGCATAAAAGCAAGTTGCGATGATGTGTGGTTTAGCGATGATACCACCGGATGGATTGCCGCCGACGGTGCTATCTATCGTTTGCGCAGTCCTTTTCGTTCCACATCGAAAACGGCTTTACATTTCGGCGATCGTTGTTTCCCATCGGTGAGTTATGATACTTTATTTGTGAAACTTCAATCTTTTCACCCCGAATTGGCAACAGTAAATATTGCCGGCACCCATGCGGCTGATTTCAGTATTCATCAACCAATACCGTCATTTACGATTAATCCTTGCGACAGTGTGCGCTTAATTGTCAAATTTACTCCCAAAGATATTGGCTTGCGTGAAGCAATAATGACTATTTCCGTTGGTTCACCGCCGACCATTTTTTCTATTCCGCTCACGGGCAAAGCAGAAAGTATTACGGCGCAATCTCTCGATTCGATTATTATTTTTGATAAAGCATCATGCGGTAAAGTATCGCAAAAATCTATTGCCGTCACTAATGGTTTATTGCAAAGTGTTCAGGTAAAAAAAGCACAGAAAACCGTAGGCACAGCAGAATTTTCATTTCTTACTCCCTTGCCATTGATGATTCAGCCATCAACAACCGAGCGTCTGTTTATTGGTGTAAATCCCGCGGATACCGGTTGGATTGCTGCCCGCTATGTACTCACAGTAA
Source organism: Chloroflexota bacterium (assembly GCA_041917875.1). GTDB lineage: Bacteria > Bacteroidota > Ignavibacteria > Kapaibacteriales > UBA961 > UBA2353. The sequence goes on from JAYRWZ010000356.1 coordinate 2,596, forward strand.
ATTCTTGTGAATTTATCGTCAATACTCGTGCTTATGGCGTTTCGCCAATTGTTGTGTATCCCGATAAATTTACCATGAAAGCTCAATGTAGCGCTATGTTCACCGATTCTATACCCATTGAAAATACAGGTAATGCACCATTAACAATTTATGGCGTGGCTATGTCCACCGCCGACCCGCAAAATTTTTCAATTATCGGTTGGAATACACAAGGTGACAGAACAACTATTATTCAGCCCAAACATAAGGGATGGCTGAAAATTCGCTATGCCGTGACATCGGCAACAAAAATAAGTAAAGCCATTTTGCAAATAAACTGTAATGATTCGACAACAAAACGGGGTAATAAAACAGCATTTTCTGTAGAAGTGGATGCGCATTTTGCAGGACCGCTTATTTCTACGAATATTCCTGCTGTTACAGGACCTGAAATTTGTATAGGCGAAGAAAAAACAGGGACTTTTACCGTCCGCAATTTAGGCACAACTCAAGCAACAATGACATATATTGGGACTAAACTTGGTAAAGTGCGAGTGCTGTGGCGTGAGGGTTTTCCCGCCCCGCAACAATTAGCTAATGCCGATTCTGCTAAAATAACAGTTATTTTTAAACCTGAAAATATTGGACTTAATGTGGATACGGTGGAAATTCGTTTCCAACCCTGTGGCGATTTTATACGTATTCCTGTGACATGTATAGGCAAACATGTCGTGTTGCAAGCACAACCCGATACCATAAAAGGTACTGTGATGGTGGGAAAAATCACTAAACGCACCGTAACAATTCGCAATGCCGGCACGGCTGTGGCGGAAATTACCGATGCCACGTTGAACCCTAATCGTCCTGACTGGAATTTGGTGAATATTCCTAAGCCATTATTACTTGCACCCGGGCAAGATTATGTCGCAACCGTTGAAGTAAATCCAACAACAGAAATGATGTACCGCGGTGAAGTGTGTTTTGTGGCAACAAAAGAATGTGTCGGCGCACGATGTGTTCCTATTGTATTACAATCAATTTTGACGGGTATAGGACTTTCGACAAATGAAATATTATTTACGCCGCAGCGATGCACACTTTCTATTGCTCATTCCACATTTACTATTTCCAATGAAAGTGCTGTGGCTGATACAATTACGGAATTGGCTTTAATAAAAGGCGCGCCGGATTTTTCTTTGATTGATCCGCCGACATTACCATATATACTAGCCGGAGATCAGAAATTATTAATTAAAGTGCAATATTTTCCCACAAATGAACAAAATCACAGTGGTGAAATCAGATTACGTTCTTTGCGCTCATCTACGGCGCAAACTGTGGCTTTAACATCGTCATTTTTCAAGGCACAAACATCCACGGCAATACAAGAAATACCAATGGGCAGACATGAAATATGTGCTGCGGAAAAATCATTTATTATCCCATTTACTAATAGCGGTTTATTGCAAGATACTGTCATATTTCAGCGTTCTAAACCGGTAAAAGGCGTATCATTACAAAATGATACGGTTATTGTGCCTCCACAATCTGTTGCTAATGCGGAAATAGTATTAATGCCAAATCA
>JAYRWZ010000357.1:0-2263 GCA_041917875.1 Chloroflexota bacterium
CGCCTGAAATGACTGTAATACAGAATCAGTCCGCATTTTATGAAATCCATAAATTGAACCTCCCCACAAATCACCCTTTGGCGAAAATGTACAATGATTAAAATATACATATTTATAAAAGGGTGCACTTTTTGTTGAAAATGGAACCACTGTTTTGTTTGTAATGTCAAAAGAAAGCACCGCTGTGGGAAATGTTTCGTTTTCAACATCTTTCTGAAACCGTAGTATAATTGTATTTTTGTGTGATATTATTTGCCGGATAAATCTTCCAATTGGTGAGTATCCGGGTATGGATATATCGTGCTCTATCCATTCACCATTTCTGAATTGCAATAATCGTTTTGTTGTCTCAATATTTAGAAATTCTGGATTGAACGCTGCCCAAAAATCTCCATCTGCAGTTATAGTTATGCCGGTAAATGCTCCATATTTTCCTGTCTGTGTAGGAGTATCAAAAAATCCCCTTTGCATCAAATTAAAATTATTTCCATCAAATCGCAAAATATCATAGTAGCCATGTGTCTTTTTCATTGTATTTACCGGATAAACAGTACGCCGTGTTATCCATATATTTCCCAATGAATCACTTTCACAACTCGTATAACGACAATCATTTGCTAATGAATCATCAAGAAAATACATCTGCCATTTATTGTTGAAAAATTTTAAAAGACGATTATTAACACATAACCAAAGTGCACCATTTTTATCTGTTGTCATATGTTCAATGTTGTCGGTTGAGTCAAACGGATAGTGATATTGCGGATGAGTGATGATTCTTGAAACAGAATTGTTTGTATGTAAAATAGCATACGTTACCGGAGAATTATTATTTGTAAGTCGTGCATAGACATCTTGCTTATGTATAACAATACGAGAAACAGAATGATAGCCGCCATATAATTCTTTTGTATCTATATACTCCCAAGAATATTGTTGCGAGTGGAGAATATTGATGGAAGAGAAATATACCCCGACAACACAAAGTGCCGAGGTATATAGTGAGAAAAATGATGTGATTTTCATAGAATAGTATGAGTATTTATGGAACAATAAGAAGAGAACTTGAGATAGTATGTCCATTCATTTCAAAGATACAGGTATAATTACCTGACGACAATTTACTTATATCAAATGTTTTGTCGAATTGACCTTGTGTAACCGTTCCTGAAAATAAAGATTGATTGAAAGAACCGGTGCTTGATTGTAAAGAAATTGTTAATGTCCCTGATTTTTTCACTAAAACTCGAAATTGAGCAGAGCGCGATGCCGGATTAGGAATAATATCTCCTTTTTCCATATAGAGGTTGGAGACAGGAATAGTCTTTACTGCGGTCGCAGATTGTTCTTGTGTGACTTTGCCAATGATTGCCCAATGAATATTATCATAACTACGGTAGGTATTTCCCTGTAAATCGGTGTATTCTGTTACAGAAAGAGTTGATAGTTTATCTGCAGGTATAAGTTGCATTGAACCATTGAAGATGTAGAATACCTTTCCTTCCAGATTCGTATATTCAATAATGTTTTCCTGAGAAAGAACATTGGGCGATTGGCTAAAATCAGATTGAGAGTACGCATTGTAAACAAAACAAAATAGGAAAAGAATTGACAGTATATTTTTCATGGTATTACTCCTCAATTACAGCCGTCAAGGCAGGGTTTATTGTAAAGCGGATTTATACCATTAGGATCGTTTTCACATTCACTTGCCTTTTGAACAGATATCTTTTTGACTTTTGTTAATGTACCACCAAAAGTAGGATCAGGTGTTTTGCACACCTCATATGTTTTCTGACAACATACCTGACCGCAACTCTGATATTTCCACACATCAACTGTCGTCGCTTGTGGATCTGGCAGAGGGCTAAAGCCCATTTCACAGTCAGGTGTCTGAGGTTCAACATTATATGTACACTTGAGCCATACACCACAACTTGCCGTATAAAATTTGATAAAATTTGTTGTTAAACCACTCGAACAATCAGGAATTGTACCCGAACCGATTCTACCTATGATGTGAAGTTCAATAAATTCGGTAAAAGCGGATTGACTAAGCATTTCCCAATTATTTGGATCGCCAAACTCTACATCGTAGTACATGATTTCAAGATGACCATTGCAGATTCTGTATCTATATGTGTAAGTTAAATTACCCATTCCGGAATTAGTTCCTACAGTAACAGGAGCTTCCCATTGTGCTGTACACGGCGATTGACACAGCGGGGGAGTTTGAGAATATAGTTCGGCTGAAGCAAGTAAC
>JAYRWZ010000358.1:0-3241 GCA_041917875.1 Chloroflexota bacterium
CAACGCAGTGGTTGTAAATGTTCGTAAAAACATCATCATTGTCCTCTCTCGAATTGTTAATGAAAAGAATGTGGAAGCGAAAATACACATCTTCTTGCTTATGACATTGAAGTTGGCAATTTCTTAATGTGCTTCATCCCAATTTTTCCCCGTGCCTGCTTCAACTAATACCGGCACATCGCCAAGAGCCAAAGCGTTCTGCATTGTTTCAACCACCAATGTTTTCATGAGTTCGATCTCATCATTGGGCACATCAAATACCAATTCATCATGAATTTGCAATAACATGAGCGAGCGCACTTTTTCTTGCTTCATTCTTTTGTGCACTTGAATCATGGCAATTTTCATCATATCGGCAGCCGTGCCTTGTATCGGCATATTGATGGCGGCACGTTCGGTTGATTGCCTGATGGTGGCATTGTTGCTGTTGATATTGCTGAAAAATCTGCGTCTGCCGCATAATGTTTCTGCATACCCTTTGCTGCGCACCGATTCCAATGTGGTATCAAAATACTGGCGAATACGCGGATAATTTGCAAAATATTGATCAATTATTGTTTTGGCTTCTTTGCGTGAAATATTTAATTGCTGGGCTAAACCGAAACTTCCTTGCCCGTACATAATCCCAAAATTGACAGTTTTTGCTATGCGCCTTTGGGACGAAGTAACATCCGATAATGGCACGGAAAATAATTTTGCGGCAGTAGCGGAATGAATGTCTAAACCATGCTGAAAAGCATGTATCAAGGTTTCATCACGGCTGATATATGCCATAATCCGCAATTCAATTTGTGAATAGTCGCATGACAATAACACAGCATTGTTTATGTCTGACGGTATGAATGCTCGGCGAATGGAACGCCCCAATGCCGTACGAATGGGAATATTTTGCAAATTAGGTTCCACAGACGATAATCGCCCCGTGCCTGCTATGGTCTGATTATAGGTCGTATGAATTTTTCCGGTGTGGGGATTGACCATGCGCGGCAATGCTTCCACATACGTGGATTGCAATTTTTGCAATTGACGATGCTCCAATATCATACCGGCAATCGGATAATCATTTGCCAATTCCGACAATACGGACACATCGGTACTGTATCCCGTTTTCGTTTTTTTTCCACCGGGCATTTTTAATTTGTCAAATAATATTTCTCCCACTTGTTTTGGTGAATCAATATTAAATTCCTGTTCGGAAATAAGAAATATATCTTTACGCAAACGCTCGACTTCCGTTTTAATCATCGACGATATTTCGCTTAATGCTTCGGTAGTAATTTTTATGCCGTTATATTCCATTTGTGTCAGAACTTCCGATACCGGAAATTCTATTGTTTCCGCTAAAGTGAGCAGATTATTTTTTTCTAATTCGGAATAAAGAATATTGCGGAGCGTTATAGTCACATCCGCATCCTCGGCAGCATATTCGGCAATTTTTTCTAAGGGCGCATCTTTCATGGAACCATTTTTTTTCTCACCGATTAGTGTAGTAATTGGAATCGGCGAATAATTCATCCATCGTAAAGCAAGCGCATCCATATTATGGGGCTTATCGGCATCAAGTAAGTAACTCGCTAACATAGTGTCAAATCCAATGGGCGAGACAATAATATCATAGCGTCGCAAGATTAATGCATCAAATTTTATGTTTTGTCCTATTTTTGGCAAATTCGGATTTTCAAGAAAAGTGCGTAAAGAATTGAGCACCGTATGCACCGGCATATAATCGGACGAATATTCGGGGGTGGATTCTTGCACCTCAAATAAAGAATGTTGAGCATCACTATTATGCACTTCTGCCCTATCGGACACGGGAATATACCAACCGCTATGTTCTTTTGTTGAAAGTGCTATGCCCACAATATCACATTGCATTGTATTGAGCGATGTTGTTTCCAAATCCACACACAGATGCGTGCAATGGGAAAGTTCCCCGATCAAACGTTGCATATCATCATTATTCAATACGGTATCATATAAATGAGGACGTGTCTCAATGGTCAACACCGGTGGTTTTGGCTGCTCTATGATTGGGATTGTTGCTGCGCTGTCAGTATCGCTTTTTTGCAGAGCCGTAGCCACAGAAAAATTCTTTTGTTTGCGCCAACGTTCACGTAAAGAAGCCATACCTAATTCTGCAAAAAGTCCATCTAACTCTTGGGACAATTGTTCGCTGCGACGGCAATCATCAATAGACAATCCGAGAGGTACATCGGTATGAATGGTGACCAACTCCTTAGACAAATACGCCATATCTTTATGGTCGGTCAAATTTGCTTTTACTGCCTTTTTTGTAATGGAATCCACATTTGCATACACATTATCCAATGAACCATACTCGGTTATCAGTGACAATGCCGTTTTTTCGCCTATGCCCTTCACACCCGGCACATTATCCGAGCTGTCGCCTTGTAAAGCCAATACATCAACAACTTGTTGCGGATACACACCAAAAACTTCATGTACTTTTTCTGCATCGAACACATCATAATCGGAGCTGCTGCCTTTCGACGGACGATATACTTTCACATATTGATTCACTAATTGAAAATAGTCTTTGTCGGAAGTTATGCAGATGGCATCCATCTGTGCTTTACCGGCATAGGTTGCAAGAGTGCCTATGATATCATCGGCTTCAAAACCCGGCATTTCAATCCTTTTGATGCCCGCCAAATCTATAACTTGTTTAATACGGGCTAATTGTGGTACAAGCTCTTCGGGAAATGCTTGTCTGTTGGCTTTATATAAATCATAACGCTGATGGCGAAAAGTGGGCTCCTTAGTGTCGAATACAGCAGCAATATACATCGGCGATTCACGCTCAAGTAGTGTTGCCAATATATTGCTCCCACCAAAAACCGCTCCTGGGGGTTCACCGCTCGGACTTTGAAATCCCATACGCATCATGGCATGGTAAGCGCGGAACACAAGTCCCATCGTATCTATTAAATATAAAGTGTTGTTCATGTGTCAAATGAAGATAAATGAGCGGCAAAAATACGCAGTCATTGGGCGCAACCGATGGAAACTGTGCTTTTTTATTGGTCAAAGCTGCGTTTTATCCTGTATTTTTGAATCTAAATACGACAGTGAGCACAGGAAAGCTCATTGCAAGAAAGCCCGGCAATGCAAGGACGGGTTTACCATATACGGAAAGAAAAAAGAATGAAAAAATCACGCATATTAGTCACTTGTCCGAAAAGAATGACACTGTATGTGCGCCAAGAATTACAAGAATTAG
>JAYRWZ010000359.1:0-12292 GCA_041917875.1 Chloroflexota bacterium
GAATCATTCGATGCTAAAGCACTCAACGGATACGAGTTATCTTCATTGGTTATAACAATAATATTACAACAATTATTGCATTCTACTCGTGAGGAAATTCTCCAGATTCCGGGAGTGTCGGAAAATCGGGCAGACATCTTACCGGCAGGCACCCTGATTTTAGATACATTATTAAGAAAATTTGAAAAAACCAGTTGCATCGTGAGCGTAGGGGGCGTGCGGCTTGGGCTGATAAAAAATTATGCCATGCAACAATCAATATTACCATAATCTATATTATTTACCAACTATGGAGACAGCAATAGCAATTCATTGGTTTCGGCGCGATCTGCGACTTGACGATAATCATGCGCTCTACAGGGCTTTGCGTTGCGGATTGCCTGTGTTGCCAATTTTTATTTTTGATTCGACTATACTAGATAAATTAACCGACAAACATGATGCGAGAGTCACTTTTATTTATGATGCACTCAAGGCTATTGATGAAGAATTACAATATTATGGCTCTTCCGTAAAATTATATTATGGCAAACCATCTCAAGTATGGGAAAAAATTTTGACGGAATATTCCGTCAAAGCTGTATTTTTTAATCGGGACTATGAACCTTATGCCATATCGCGCGATACAATGATTGAAAATTCTCTTCGTGGGAAAGGTGTTGATGTCTGGCATTACAAAGATCAGGTAATTTTTGAACATAATGAGATAACTAAAGATAATGGATTGGCTTATACAGTTTATACGCCTTATTCAAAAAAATGGAGAAACACATTGTCCGAAGACAATATTCAGCCCTTCGAGTGCAAAATATATTATCAGCAATTTTTGAAAGAAAGCCATATATTCCCGAATATTGAGACTTTTGGATTTTTGCGTTCTGATCGTGCATTACCGCGGCTCACTGTTGATGCTGCTCAAATACAACGTTATCATACTACCCGAGATCTGCCGGCGATGGACGATACGACACGTTTAGGTGTTCATTTACGATTTGGCACAATAAGTATCCGCTTCCTGCTCGCATTGGCATTGCAAACCAATGATGTTTTCGTGAAAGAATTGCAATGGCGCGAATTTTTTATGCAGATTTTATGGCACTTTCCGCATGTTGTGCATAATGCTTTTCGACCCGAGTATGATGCAATACAATGGCGTAACAATGAACAAGACTTTATGGCGTGGAAACAAGGAATAACCGGCTATCCTCTTGTTGATGCAGGCATGAGACAATTAAACAAGACAGGATTTATGCACAATCGTGTCCGCATGGTAACCGCAAGTTTTTTATGTAAACATTTGCTTATTGATTGGCGAAAAGGCGAGCAGTATTTTGCAGAAAAACTATTGGATTTTGAGCTTTCCGCCAATAATGGTAATTGGCAGTGGGCTGCAGGCACAGGATGTGATGCTGCTCCTTATTTCCGCGTGTTTAATCCTACCATGCAACAAGAAAAATTTGACCCTGATTTTCAATATTGTAAGCAATGGATTTCTGAATTCGGAACCGGCTCATATCCGACACCGATAGTCGAGCACAGCTTTGCTCGAGAGAGAGCATTGCACACTTATAAAGCGGCTTTACAATCACATACATAATTTATAAGGATTTATTATGGCTTCCAATAAAACACAGATTACGGATATGTCCGTCGAAGATTTCTTGCAATCAATTATTCCGGAAAGTATTCGCAAGGATTGTTATGAACTTTGTGCTATGATGCAGGATATTACAAAAGAGAAACCCGTAATGTGGGGAAATTCAATGGTCGGTTTCGGACAATATTCATACAAGTACAAAACGGGCAGAGAGGGTACATGGTTTATTGTTGGCTTTTCACCAAAGAAGAAAAATATTTCTGTCTATTGTATGTCGGGTTTTGAACAGCATGAGCAAATATTAGCGCAATTAGGTAAATATACCATCGGTTCATCTTGTTTGTATATCAATTCATTGTCAGATGTCAATAAACAAATTTTGAATGAACTTATTTCGGACTCTGTGCAGATTGTAAAAAAAATGTATCCGTCATCATAAGGTGAAAGACAGCATTAAAGTGATTCTGAAGGAATGTGTCTATCGCTTTATGTGTGAGATTGTTGATATACTCAAAAAAAAAGCCGTTAACTATAACGGCTTTTTACATTCAAAGCAATTTATTGTAATTCTCTTCGCAATCGTGCTACGGGAATTCGTAGCTGTTCTCTGTATTTTGCAACCGTGCGGCGAGCGATATTGAGTCCTAATTTTTTTAGCTCCTTGGTAAGTTTTTCATCGCTCATGGGTTTACCTTTTTTCTCGCTGTCAATAAGTTCTTTAATTCTTTGCTTTACAATTCTTGTAGAAATTTCTTCACCATCATCAGAGGGCAAAGACTCAGAAAAAAAGTACCGTAATTCGAAAGTTCCATACGGTGTTTGAGCAAATTTTCCATTAACAATACGGCATATCGTGGATACATCAAGCCCTGTATCATCGGCGACATCTTTATAAATTAAGGGACGTAAGCCCTCTTGTCCGATTTTGAAAAAATCTTTTTGTAACCCGGCAATTCCTGTCATAACTTTGAGCATGGTAATTTTCCGTTGATGAATCGCTTGTAAAAGAAATTTAGCATCATCGAATTTTTTTCGCAGCCAATGTTTGGTGTCTTTATTATATTTGTTAACACGTGCATCTTTTTTTAAGCGTTCATACATTTTATTGACCCGTAATTCCGGTATGCGTGAATCATTGATGAGGATAACAATATCGTCCGTTTTTTCATCGTAATCAATAGAATAATCGGGTATAACCGTGCTGGACATACCGAGAGAATCACCTTGACCGGGTTTTGGATTTAGATGCCTGATAATATCCAAAGCTGATTTTAGCTCTTCTTCATTAATGGCGAGTGACCTCATGATAATGTGATAGTGCTTCATCGTAAAGCTTTCATACGCTTGTTCCAAAACGCGAATCGCATTTTTATGATCATTATCGTGGTTATCGCTCATATAAAGCTGGGCGAGCAGACATTCTTGCACAGAACGCGAGCCGACACCCGGAGGATCTAATTGACGAATCATTGCAAGAACCCTTTCCACATCGTTCATCGAAGCCAATGGTAAAAGTCCTATCGTTGTTGTGGGTTTTGCAGAAACCTTTGCAGCATTTTTTTTAAATAATGTTGCGCTGGACTTAAATGTTGCATCAAGTGCGTATTGCAGTGCCGGATTACTTGTATCATCTTCTGATAAGTGTACTTCTTGGTCGGTATGTGCTTGTTTGTCTTGTTTTATGATTTCATGGTTAATATCAATGATTTCATCATTAATTTCTTCCAATAATTCTTTTAAGTCGCGTCGCAAATAACCGTCATCATCTAAATTACCGATAATACATTCACCGATAATTCTTTCAATGCTGTTTATTTCGAGTAACCGAAATTGATCTGTGAGTTCATCGAAAAAGCTTCGATGTTCTTTAATTTGAAATCCGAAACCATTGTCATCATCATCATCATAATCCCTCGGCTGATCGCTTATCGTATTTTCTTGCCATGCAGTTTCATAAAATTCAAACGGATCGGTTACCGATTCATTCAATTCTGTGGTAAAATAGTCCTGTTCATCACCATTAAATGAGTCATTATCATCATAAATATCCGGCGATGCAGAAAAAACTTGCTCATCTTTTTCTGATTGGGGAATAAACTCAGGTTCCTGTAATTCTTCATAATTGTCAATTTCGTTCACCTCTTCGAGCATTGGATTTTCTTCGATTTCTTGGCGAATATGTTGTTCCAATTGAAGAATTGGCAATTGCAATAATTTCAGATATTGTATCTGCTGCGGCGTAAGTGTTTGTTGTAATGAGGTCGTCAAACTCAAAGACATTTTCATACGATTTCTCCCGAGGAAGTCATGGAACTTTGTGCATGGGTCAGTAATCTGTTATACCATTGTTCTCCATAAAGGCGAATGATCGGTTCTTTTAAGAAGGCTATGATTGCAACATTGTTGTTCTTACCATTTTCCAGTGCATATTCACACTCATCGAATGGTTCGTATGACAGAAAATCACCACCGAAGTTGCGAACTCTTAAGGGAAACAGATGGCAAGAAATTGGCTTTTTGAATGTTGTCAATTCATTATTGTATGCTTTTTCAAGCGAACATTTTGCAATACTATTGTCATAATAGACAAACACACAGTCTTTATTGTCAATGCAAAGAGTTTCGATGGAACCATCGTCATTGGTGTGTATAAATCCCTGATTTGTAATGTAATCCGAAGATTCGTCGGGCAAATAGGGCAGAGCATGAACCAAAGCTGATTGTATCTCTTGCACCTCCGATTCACGCAAGGGGGCACCCCCGCCACCGGATAATGTGCAACACGCTCCTTTGCATTGCTTGGTATCACACAGAAACTGATCTGTGACGATACGTTCATCTATGAGAATGGAATCTATAAGAAACATAATCCCCCGACCTGTCCTTTGATTTCTATACAAAATGGTATAATTTTTGATGCTGCTGTGGCTAAACTACAAAAAAAATCTGAAAAAACATAGCATTTGTACTTTGTTGTCCTTTATTTTTCTGCCTTGGAGAGCAAAATTTTTCAAAAAACCTCGAATGTTACATTCTTTTTACCAAAGATGGTTACTAACTTTTCATACATAGCTTGAGAGAGTTCCATATTTGCTGCTGCCGAAGTAAATCGGGAGATTATAGTACCATTTTCCTTAAACAAAAATGAGAGCGAGCTTTGTTTGGCAGTATTTTTTGCCAAAGCTGCGAGAGATTTCATCGCATCTTCGGTTGTTTCCGTCAATTCTATTTGTATGGTATAGCCCTTAGCATATTTGGGTACGGTTTCGCTCATCGGCATAATCTCATCGGCAGTAATTTTCATTTGATCGTTCTGTATTTCGATTTTTCCGCGCACTAATACCACTGAATCTTCCATCAAGAGATGGCTGTATAGTTTATAGGTGTCGCTCCATATTACAATTTCGCCTTGTGCCGTGAAGTCTTCAAATTCAAGGAAAGCAATAGTGTTCTCACGTTTATCCAAGCGGGTGCGAACAGATTTTATCATACCGCACACTTGCCCTCCTTTGCCAATAATCGGATGCTCTCTGTCTTTGAGCGTTATATGAGAAAAAGCGGCGATATGGGCTGACCATTTATTCAGCGGGTGACCACTCAAAAACAAATTGAGAACTTCCTTTTCTTTTTTCAGTCTTTCCCCTTCGTTGTATGGCGAGATAGCAGGCAGTCGCGGCTCAACGATGGAAACGGCATCATCTCCGCCAAAAAGTGAGTCCATTGTATTATTGGTGGAAGAAGAAAGTGCTTTTGCATAATCCAATACATCATCTATTGCGATAAAAAGCTGTGCACGATGTCCGTTCTTTAAGGGGTCGAAAGCACCGGCATGGATAAGAGCTTCCAATACACGGCGATTGATGTGTTTGTAGTCAACTCTTTTTGCAAAATCAAAGATGGATGTGAATGGTTTGCCATGCGGCAGATTCTGCGGATTATCATTCATTCTGGCAGCGACCATAGCATCCACCGCGGCAGTGCCAACGCCCTTTATCCCCGCAAGCCCAAAGGAAATGGTTTTGGAATTTATGGCTTTGAATTGTGGGTAAGAACGGTTCACATCAGGCGGCTCAACGGTAATGCCAAAATCTTCGGCTTCGTTAATAAGTCGAACAAGTTTCGCCATATCATTTAATTCCGCCGTCATATTAGCTGCAAGAAACTCGGCGGTGTAATGGGCTTTGAACCATGCTGTCTGATATGCTAAATAGGCATAGGCGGTCGAATGTGATTTATTAAATCCATATTGAGCAAATTTTAATACCAAGTCAAAAATCTCTGAAGAAAGTTCTTCGGAAATACTATTGCGCATTGCTCCTTGAATAAATTCTTCTTTGAGTTTCAACATCGTATTTGCGTCTTTTTTTCCCATTGCTCGGCGCATTGTATCGGCTTGAGCTAAAGTAAAGCCCGCAAGGTCACGTGCCAATTGCATAACTTGCTCTTGATAGACAATGATTCCATAAGTTTTCGAGAGCGATTTTTCCATAATCGGATGGAGGTAGGTGATTGCCTTGCGCCCTTGCTTTCTGTCAATGAAATCCGGTATATTATCCATTGGTCCCGGTCGGTATAATGCATTCATCGCAATTAAATCTTCTAAAGTTGTGGGCTTGAGCTTCGACAGATACTCCGCCATTTTATCCGATTCAAATTGGAATACCGCTAAAGTTTTACCTTTGCCCAGAAGTTCATAGGTTTTAGTATCTTCTAAATCAAGCGAATCAACATCAATGGTAATATTATGATTTGTTTGGACTTGTTCAATAATATTGTCAAGGATGGACAATGTGCGCAAGCCAAGAAAATCCATTTTTAGTAAGCCGGCATCTTCGATGTCTTTCATGGTGAATTGGGTGGCATTGTGCCCGTCGGCAGAGCGATAAAGAGGCACATAGTTCGAGACATCGCCCGGAGCAATGATGACACCGGCGGCATGTAAGGATGTATTGCGAGCCAGCCCTTCTAAAGTGAGCGCATAGTTAATGGTTTCGCGAATCTTGGGATCATTGCTGTCTTGTACCCAACGCAGTTCCGGTAATTCAAGTGCTTCTTTTAACGGGGTTACCTTACCTTGTATGACAGGTATCTTGGATGTGATGTCATTGATGAGGCGGTGGTCAATGCCAAGAACTCTGCCTACATCTTTCAGCACGGCACGCGTGGAGAGTGTCCCGAAGGTAATAATTTGTGCAACCGATTCGGCACCGTATTTCTCTTTCACGTACTCAATAACCACATCGCGTTTTTCATCATTGAAGTCAATATCAATATCGGGCATGGATATACGATCGGGGTTCAGAAAGCGTTCGAAGAGTAAATCATATTTGAGAGGATCTACATTGATGATGCCCAAAGCATAAGCAACAACGCTGCCCGCCGCCGAGCCTCTTCCCGGTCCAACGCTTACGCCTTTTTTTCTTGCAGCGGCGATAAAATCTTGTACGATAAGAAAATAACCTGGGAAACCCATCTTTTTTATGACGTCAAGTTCGAACTCCACTCGTTCTAAGATTTCTTGTGTCATTGTTTTGTAGCGTTTCTCTAAACCTTGATATGTGAGGTCTTTTAAGTATTCATCAAGGTCTTTTGCTTTAGAATCGGGTGGAATTGGAAAAATGGGCATTTTGAGGTCGGTCTTCAAATCCACATCACACTTTTCAGCTACTTCCATTGTATTTTCAATGGCTTGCGGAAATTCCTTAAACAAATCTTTCATTTCCTGTTGCGTCTTGAAGTACATCTCGGGTTTACCGTATCGTAAATTGTAGATGTCCACCTGACCGGAATTTGCCGCTGAGACATCCCGTATATTGAGCAATACATTATGGGCAACAGCTTGATCTTTGCGAATATAATGGCAGTCATTTGAACAGATCAGCGAAATGCCGACTTCCGAGGCAATGCGCGGTGCTTGTGCCATAACGACATCGTCACCGGGCAATCCATGATTTTGTAATTCTATGTAAAAATCTTCGCCGAAGGTCTCTTTATACCAGACGGCATTGCGTTTGGCTTCTTCATAATTGCCTTCAATAAGCGGCGCATTGATAACTCCGGACATACAAGCAGACAATGCGATGAGACCCTCACGATATTGCACAAGTAATTCTCTGTCAATGCGTGGCTTATAGTAAAAGCCCTCCGTGTGCCCTAAGGTACACAGCTTCATCAAGTTCTTATAGCCGACATCATTTTTTGCCAGGAGCACAAGGTGATAGTAATTTCTTTGCTTATTTCCGGCTTTACGAGCGGAACGGTCAAAACGCGAACCATTGGCAATATAGACTTCACAGCCAAGTATGGGCTTGATGCCGGCTTTTTTTGCTTTCTTATAAAATTCATAGCACCCGAACATAACGCCGTGGTCGGTAAGTGCTATGGCATTTTGCCCGTCTTCCTTTGCTGCTGCTATCAGTTGATCGGGCGTGCATGCGGCATCAAGAAGTGAGTAATGAGTATGATTGTGCAAATGGATGTAATCAGACATAGGAAGGTAAAGAATGTATCATTAAATAAGGGCAAAATTACTATACACTGTGCTACCATGACTATGAAAATGTGATAATCGAATGATGAACATGCATTCATAATGAAAAATCCCGTGCACACAGATTTGATGTGAAATTGGCGAAAACAGCCCAAAAACAGCCCAAAAACTGCATAAAACATGCAATAAAGACAAAATTTTTTTGCAGAATGTAAAATATGTTTGTTTAGAGAATTTGTTTCTGTTAAATTTGAGAAAAGTAAATGCGCATGTATGCTGTGAGCGTACTTGCTGAGAGTAATGGAGTGTTTCTGTTTTCTTACGATCCAAACATTAAGGAAAGGGAGTAAAATAATGCGTAAATTCTACGTGGTGGTACTTTTGTTAGTTGCGAGCACCGGTTGGTGGGGATGTCGTGATTTGGGGAGAGGTGGCAGTGGTATTGTTGCTGATTCCGATCCTTTGAATCCGGGCAAAAAACCGCCCAGAATCTATGTCGGACCTGTTGCCGGATTTAATAGATCTCTGCATTCGGGCGGTTTACAATCACAATCATTACCGGCTCCATGTCCGGAATTTGATTCCGGTACGGAAAACGGTTTTTATGCCGGTATGACCGCTGAGTATCTTTTAGGAGATCCGGTTAATTCCAATTCATCTATTATTGCGCGTTTGATGTATGATTATCAGCCGGCATATTTCAGCGTAGCCGGTGATCAGTACCCATCAAACTTTGAAATCAATGGTCAATCACAAGTTAAAGACACAAAGACCGAGCATATTACCGAAGTGAAGTATGCCTTGCTCAATTTTGAAGTTATGTATCGTTGGAATATTCCCGGCACATATTTCGGGTTCAGCGCAGGTCCGCAAATTGGTTTCCCCATCAGTTCAAGTATGCGCCAAGATTTTCGCTTAGTGAATAATCCCGAGAGTCCTGCTCGCTTCACTCAAACGCCTGAGGAACTGGCAAAATCAAAAGACTTAAAAACAGACTTTGTGCCCGTGTACTCAGATGGATCACAAACTAATATTATCGTATATGATGGTGCTGTGCTCAATCAAAACGGTATGCGTGCCGCCATCAAAGCCGGTGTGCAATATGAAATCCTATTGAAAAGATTTATCTTAGTTCCGGCGGTATATTATAACTTTGGTCTCACAAAAATGACTACAACGGATAACTGGTCTGTAAGTGCTCTGCAAATTGGGGCTGACTTACGTTTCGTTCTCTAAGAGTTAATAATTTTGACTTTAGCAAACCCGTATGGTTTTCATACGGGTTTTTTTTTGAGTGAGGTACAATAGATGCAACAACTATGGGCACCGTGGAGGTCACAGTATATGAAATCATTTGTAAGGGACGTTCCGAAACAAAGCGATTGTTTTTTTTGTGAAGCCGCAAAAGGAGAACCTGCCGATGACAGGACGCACTTGGTGGTTTATCGGGGTAAACAAGTCTTTGTTATATTAAACCGTTATCCCTACAATACCGGTCATATTATGGTAACCCCGTTTCGGCATTGCGGCGACATCGTCGAATTAACCGAAGAGGAGTCATCGGAACTTATGTCCTTAATTCGTATTGGTGCCAAAGTGTTGCAACAAGTGTATAAACCCGATGGTATAAATGTTGGAGCTAACTTAGGTCAAGGTGCGGGTGCCGGAGTGCCCGGTCATTTGCATTTTCATTTGTTGCCGCGATGGAATGGCGATACGAATTTCTTGCCGATCATTGCAGACACCAAGGTCATTTCTGAATCTTTGGAAGAAACGCAACAAAAATTAACCGATGGCTTTAAGGAAGTGATGAACCATCATCGGCAGGGATAATAGTCGGTTGCAATGGCTCATCGTCTTTTTTTACTTTCTGCAAAAATTCACGCGCATATTCCATCGTTTTACTTGAAGTATTGATATGCAAAGGCAATGTACCTTGTTCTTTCCAATCGCGGAAAAACATCACCAAAACCGCTGTTACCGGCACCGCAATAAGTAAACCCCAGAAACCAAAGAAGTGACTGAATATAAAGAGTGAAGCTAAGAGAATAATGGGATGTAAGCCGATTTTTTCCCCTAAAACCCTTGGTTCTATACCGTAAGCATTCACAAAATGCAATCCGTTGATCACACATGTTACGACAATCACGGAACCTGTTGCATTGTCGGGATTGATGAGCAATATGGTCACGATGGCAATAATCATACTGGCAATTGTTCCAAAAATCGGTATAGGATTCAGTAAGCCGCATATTATGCCCAACACAATCGGATAGGGTACACCAAAAATCGCAAATAGAATGGAAGAGACTGTACCAATAAAGAATGCCGCGACAATTTGCCAACCGATATATGTTCTGACTATTGCATTCACTCTTTCAACATCATGGAACACTTTTTTGTCTTTTTTTGTCAAAATTTCACGTAAAAGGGTTTTGAGCTTCGGTAAATCTTTCACAAAATAAAATGACAAAATCGGAATAAGAATAACATTGATAACTTGTGAAGCCAATAAGGATAAACTTGTGAGCAATGAAGCAAGTGCTTGCAATATTGAGGTAAACACACTTTCTATACGGGGCGCAAACTCATTTTGTACTATGTCTTTCAAAGTGTCTTTCGGTAAACCTAAGCCATCAAGCATACGATAAAATTTGCGACTTTCCAAAAATCTCTGACTATTGGTAACAAAGGAAGATACCTGCGATATAATGTCATCTAATTGTGAAAAAACTGCTGGAAAAACGAAAATTGCAATCATAGTAACAATTCCGCCCATACATAACACGATTGTCAAAGCAGCCAACCAGCGAGGTACTTTTTTTCTTTCCAGCCAACTGACCGAGGGATCTGTCAGATAAGCCAATAAGAAAGAGATGGCAAAAGGTAAAAGCGCAACACCCAGATCTTGAAACAGCCATAAAACGAAGCTGATTACTACCAAAAGTAATATTCTTCGCACAATGGGATGTTCCTTGCGTAAAGGCGTAAGAAGAAAAATAGTGATACCAAATAAGGCAAGTGGACTCGATGCCAAATCCGTCAGCCATAGAAAGTAACCGAAGCACAATGTGGCAACGATAAAAACAATAGGTAAAAATTGTGAGAAGTTCGCCATTGATTTTGAGGTATGTTCATAAAGCGGTACTGCAAAAATACCGCTTTATGGTAAAGAGACGGGAAGGAAGTATGTAAATTCTGTTGGCTGTATTGCCACAACAACAGACGAAAGTGCTTAATCAGCGGTAATACAGATCTTATCATAAGCACCGGTCAAAGCATTTGCAATCATATCTGCGCTTGCTCCCTCAATATTATGGCGCGGTAAAAATCCTACTAATTGGCCATCTTTTAATATTGCCACTGATGGAGATGAAGGGGGCTGTTGTAAATATTCGCGTACTTTTTGGGTAGCTTCCACATCTTGTCCGGCAAAAACAGTAAACAAGAACTCGGGTTTTACGCTGTGTTCTAATGATTTTACCACACCCGGTCTTGCTGTGCCTGCGGCGCAACCGCAGACGGAATTGATAACAACAAGGGCTGTCCCTTTTTTTTGCATTGCATTGTCAACATCTTCGATGCTGCGCAATTCCTGAAAGCCGTGACGGGTTAATTCTTCGCGCATCGGTTGTACTATAAGTGGATCATAAGCCATGATAATTTCCTCAAAATGAAATAAAGATGCAGTTCAGACGATAACACAAAAAAAATAGTGACATTGTGTGATGGATGATAAGAAATGAATGTACAAATCAAGAAACTTTATACCGATGGCGGTGGCAATAACTATGCCTTACCTCAGTACGCTACCGAAGGTTCTGCCGGAATGGATATATGTGCTTTTACCGATGAACCAATCATAATTGCTCCCGGTTCAATAGCTCTTGTTCCTACGGGGCTGGCAATTGCTTTACCCCAAGGTTTTGAATGTCAGGTACGTTCTCGTTCCGGTTTAGCTGCCAAACAGGGTGTGTTTTGTCTTAATGCTCCGGGAACCATTGACAGTGATTATCGTGGTGAGATTAAAGTTATCCTTGCCAATTTCGGTAAAGAAGACTTCACTATTCGCAATGGTGATCGTATTGCACAAATAGTCATTGCTCGCTATGAGCATATACAATGGGAAATAGTAGAAACTTTGGGGCAAACACAACGCGGCGAAGGCGGTTTTGGTAGTACCGGAACACAATCATTTGCATAAA
>JAYRWZ010000360.1:0-3295 GCA_041917875.1 Chloroflexota bacterium
TCATCAACAATCGCAACAGTGCGTAACACATCGGAGCGACTTTGTTTGACAGAATTAAGTTGTATCGGATATATTCCTTTTTGTTTGACAGAAAAAACAATAGAATCTAACCCCTGTTCAATAATATCTGCATTATTAATTGTCCATTTACGAAATAATACTCTTCCTGCATCTTTGTGATAGACTTTTATTGGTTTACCAACGCAACCATAGACAGTATCTATAGTACCCGGAAATTCCATACAATAATTACTTTTCATCCCTGCTAGACCATAAGAATCCGACATCGTATGTTCCATCATATTGGGGTAACGTGCAGTTGTAATACTCGAATCAAATACACGCAAATTACAGCCGCTACCAAGAGTATTAGGATTATGAATAATATATTTTCCATAATATATTTTTTTATCCATACCAAGTTGTAAATGGCTCCGACTTCGAAAGGATCCGAGATAGAATGAGTCTCTCAAAAAAATATTGTCATTTAGAATTTCATATTGATATAAAATTTCGTGTGATACATAGGAAGCTATGTACAATACTTTACTATTCGATGAAAAGCTAAAATCTTCTGCAACTGCTCTCCAGTCTTCTCCAGAATAATCTAATATTAATCTTCCATTACTGATAATCCCTGTTCTTTTATCAAAGTCATACAAATGGAGCTTTTCATAGTGCAAAACAATTGCCCCACCCGTATTATTTCCAGTCAAAGCAATGAGTTTTGTTCCATCCGGAGATAATTTGTAGGATCCATAATATTTAGGACCAATAGTACTCGGTGGAAGTATTTCATTAAAATCAGAAATAACAGGAGAAGAATCAATGCCTTTTTCTGTGATTTTATATGAATAGAATCTTCTATTATTCTCATCACCAGCAATTAGCCAATAGTTACCGGAGGAACAGTCAATTGTACCTGTTAGACCCTGTAAAACTGAATCTCGTAGAGTAATATTCTCCATTGTTACTTTTATCATTCCATCATTCATATCAATAATAGAATATGTCAGTCTGTTTTTAATAGCATTAGATAAATAAAATAAATAATACTTATTTGTTTCGGTATATGTATTTTCAGAAGGGAATGGAATTATCAAAGATTGTCGAACAAGTTTTCCAAAAGCAGAGTTTGCTGTGTTCATATAAGTAATCGTATCTACGGGTATGTGTTTATCCTTGTATATAACATTACGAATTGTGTAAAACAATAAATCACCTGTTCTTTTATCTGATATTGTTGTTACAGGTGAATTTATAGATAATAACCTCTTATCGTTGATGATGCTTTTGTTAATACCATTTTCTTCAAAAATATAGCGCGTTAAATGGAGGTCATTATCTGAAAAGTGAACAATCCATTGTTTGTTTTCATTTTGAGAGAATGTAGAATATGAGCAAAGGACAAAAACAGATATTATGATGGATAGAACAAATTTCATAAATACTCCAGATAGAAAAAATTCCGGCGGTTTTTATACCGCCGGATGAACACAATGTTATTTAATAATAGATAAATGTTGTGTAAAGCGTGTATCATTGATACGAATACTGAGTATATATGCACCGCTTGAAAGATGATGTGCTTCATAGCTCAAATGATGTGAACCCTCTTGCTCATACAAGGTTTCTTGTGCAATAGTATTGCCAAGAATATCGGTGATGATAATCTCCACAGGACTTTGTTGCGATAATGAGTACTGTATATGTATCGCATTATCGGCATAGCGTGCTGTAAAGCTCGGTAAACCTGTCATCGCCATTTGTATGTTTTCTTCATTACCTCTCTTACCATAAAATGTTTCATAATCAAAACAATAATATGGTGATAATTCCGGCGTAATATTAGCAACAGAATATGGATCTGTAGTCCACCAGTCTTCTGAATAAATAGTTTCTTCCGCTGTCTGATAGCTACTGGGTACTGGGTCGACGATTGGTTGATTAACACAATACGCAGCACCATCATATTTTTGTACACTACCATTGAGTATGCTGGTTGATCCATTTGATAAAAGTGTATGTGTTCCCGTAATCATAAAATTATCATTATCTTTATCAAACCATGTTGCTTTAGAAACTGTTGCTGAACCACTTCCATAATCAAAATTAAAATTAGTAGTCCAATTAATTTGAATTATGTTATTTGCAAAAACATTCATTATACATGCTTCTCCATTAACAACATATCCAACAGCAGTAATATTATCCCTCAAAGGATAGTTCGGTGTGGTATGTATATCTACTTTAGCATAATTAAATTCACCCTCAAGACTGTCCTGCGTTACATAGTAATATGCATAATCAACATTCCCATTAACAAAATCGTAAGTTAGGAGTAGTGGTTGCATTGTTCCCGGCTCATTAGTTCTTCCTGCAATAATGAGTTTATCTGTACCTTGAGAATAACTTACAGAGTTTGCACGAGCATCATCAGCACCGTCAGAAAGATACATCATAGGAGTTAGTATAGCACCTGTTCCCTTATCAATATGTAACTTAAAAATTCTACGCAGTGCTGCACCTTGTTTATTCCCGACGACAACAAGTTCACCGGAGCTTTCTTCCACTATTCCGATAGAACTTAAAAGCATACCATTACCATTTTCATCATATTCTTTTGACCATAATAGCTGATGTCCAACATTGCCCGGTGTCCATGAATACTTTGTAACAGCAAAACGGGTTCTCGTTCCCAATGTTATTGTTCCATTTGGCATAATATTCGTGATATCTGTCATATTAGAAAGCACATAAAAAGTATTTGGGTCTTCGACATCGACGTGTACAGCAATACCGCGACTATCATCACTAATATTATCAATAACATGTGACCAAACTATGTTTTTGTTCACTGGGTCAAGGATTGCAACCCAAGTCAAATTTATCGCAGTAACCGGATTACCAATATAAATTGTTTGAGTACCCACAATAGGATGACCTTTATAGCGAGGTTGATGGGGAAAAACTGTCGAATATGAACCTTCAACCTGCTCAGGGGCAATCATCTTGATACTAAATCTGTCATCAAACTCATCAGTGCCATTATTATAATTACGCTGATCAAGTAATACACCATCATCATCTGTCCATAAGGCATGACCTGAAAGATGTGCATTGGGTAAAATATAATCTCCGACAGTAAGATAATCGTTTGCATTATTCATGTTGATAATACAAGACCCTCGATTGCTTTCATCGGTTGGAGGTATGTATTTTCTGAATACTTGTGCTGTGCTATATGTTGAACATAAGACCATTGAACAAGTTACTAAAGCGAAAGTGTGCAGAA
>JAYRWZ010000361.1:0-3789 GCA_041917875.1 Chloroflexota bacterium
GAAAACATTCGGTTCTCTCATTTTCCCGTGACAGTCGCTATACCGTATTTTCAAATGGCGACATCATTGATTGGAATGATACAGTCATTTCTTCACCGATTAAGCAAGCGCGCAAAGTGAATACTGTGGATCAATATGCCGAATGGTCATCGGACGGTAAGATATTGATGTGGGGGAAAAAGGATTCGCTTTATGTCTTTGATGCGGTGAACAATAGTGATACATGGATTCATTTTTCCTATGAAAATGATTCTCGTTTTCGATTTTCTACCACGGGAAAAACAATTCTTAATTTTACGGACAATAAGATTACGTGCATTAGAACGAATGATGGAACAATGTATAGTCGCTCATGGAATAGTTCCGATTCGTATAATGATGATTATGAGTTTATGGACGATGAATATTATGTACGAGGTATGCGCAAAGATAATGGCTTTGTGTTGTATAAAAAGGCATATAATGATACGACAGCACAAGAAGAGCGTTTACTTCCCGATATTCGCGGTGGTGTTCTCTATGAATTTATGGCTGCCGATACATCGGTCACGAATGGAAAAATGATGATTGCATCTTTTGAAGGAAATGATTGCGGCGGTATGCCCATGCTCACAAATATTGCATTTCATTTTGCCGATATTCGCCAATCGCAGGTACAAGTAATTCCCGACAAAACGATGGATTGTGTGAACAGTACCTGTTTTATGGATGGCGACTCCATGCTTGTTTCCCTTACTTGCAAAGGTGTATTAGTCCAAACTCATGTACAAAATGGTTCCATTAAGAATATATGGCAATTACCAAAGTCCATTTTTACGGATAGTGCATTTTTTGTCAGAGGATATGGCATATATTCCCAAGTATTATCATCTCAAGAGTATGTAATATTCAATGCAGGGAAAAAGATATACAGATTTTCGACAAAGCAAGGCATCATTACCGACAGTATGAGCGTCGGAGATACATCGGTCACATTTGTGACATATTCGTCCGATAAACAGCATATTCTAGCAATGAGCGGCGATAAAGTAGTGATTATAAACAATAAAGATTTTACCTATATAAAAACAATCACAGCGGAATCACGATTATTCCAAGTTTCTATGAATAATGACAGTGTGTTTTGTTCCATTGCAGGTGAAGGAAGAATTGTCATCTATAGTTTTTCGCAGGGCACAAGATTAGGAACAATAGTAGCGGAAGAAAATAATATTCATCTGTCTATATCAGGCACTTCATATGCGGTTGGTTTTAAAAACCCTACTATTTTTTTACGAACAATGTCTTCGCCTCTCAAATTAGATAAGAATAGAATTTATCCCAGTGGATCGGTATCTATATATTTTTCCAGAATAATGAATCATGATAATCTTTGGAGTATCGTCATAATTCCTTTTTCCTTTCTCGGTGACAAGCAACAATATGTCAACTTAGTAAAAATAGTGAATGATTCTTTGCTTTTAGTAAAGTCCTTTTCCAATAGTTTTACGTGCCAAACGGAAAATATTGTGGTATCGAATAATGGGAAATATGTTCTGGCGCGAGGTATTTTCGGATTTGTTTTTGATATGTATGCCGTAGATAATATTTTTACAAGCGTGGATGAGGACATTGTTAAAGAAGATGCCGTTCCTCATGCAGGTCTCATGGTGAGTACTAACCGATTATCGCTTAGGCAATCTGATATATTTGAATCATGTACGGTATTTTCATCTATGGGTGAATATTGTGGAACAGCGAATATTGTCTCCGGCACGGAACAGACATTTATTGAATTACCGCAGAATTTAGTGAACGGTATGTATATATTACATTTACAATCAAGTACTTCGACAAAAATTCAGTATATTGTACTTGTGAAATAGTGTGAAAAGGTATGATATGACAATAGAGTTTTTGCGATGACAGATAATGTGAATATGTACCGGAGAATACGTAATAAGTAAAAAGCGGTATTACATAAAATCAAAGCAACATCAGTAACTATTGTTGAACTCATCGTTGATTATTAGAAAAATTATTGGTAAAATTTTGTCTTTGTTATAAAACTCTTGTAGCCATGAGAAAATAAAAGTCATATTGCGTCAATACGAGAACTGTAACTAAGCATAAAGGAATAAAAATGTTACAAAAGGATTTAAGAATTGTAATTCCAGCTTTCAGAACTGGTGAGACAATCCGGAAATGTATTTATGCAATTCTGGATGCAATGACGTTTCATACATCATGGGAAATTATTGTTGTTGATAATGGACAAAACCCCAACTTAGAACTAATGCTCAATGACTTTAATGTAAAAATTTTACAAAAAGATGAAATTCAAAGTGCAGCGTATGCAAGAAACGAGGGTGCTAAAAATTTTTTAACAGGTATTCTTGTTTTTATTGACAGTGATGTTGTTTGTGAAAAGGACTGCATTCGGAATTTAATCAAACCTCTTCAAGAAAATGTATGTGATGCGACCATTGGTAATTATTCCAAAAATATTAAAGGATTAAGTTTCTCACAAAAATATAAACAGATATATATCAATCATATCTATAGTCGAGATGGCTCACATATTAAAAATGATTTTTGGACAGCTATATGCTGTGTTGATGCTAAAGTATTTCACAAATTAGGTGGCTTTAATACTAACTTTAAAGGTGCAAATGGAGAAGATCAAGAATTCGGGATTAGACTTACCCAAAATACTTATACTGTGTTATCAGTGAAAAATGCAAATGGGCAACACCTTAATCCATACGGTGTGTTGAATATTATAAGAAATGATCTTAAAAAGGGACTAATCGCAGTGAAGAATAGTTTAGAAAACAGGGTGCCTCTGTCTGACAATAGACATTCAAAGATGAGCGATATTCTTGCTGTGTTTTTCTCGATCATTACAGTTGTTATTCTGTTGTGCAGTACAGTTTGTGAAAACATATTATTTGGTTCTCTGATTACATTTTTAATGTGGCTTTTATACAGGATTGCATTATGCAGAACTTTCTTTAAAATCGGAGGATTTATTTTTTTCATTAAATCCTTGCTTCTTATGTTTGCTTTAGACCTTATACGCTTCGCTTGTGTTGTGATTGGGTTTGTAAAACACAAATTAACTCTATTATTAACTGATGATACATTAAACCATATTCAATTCCAATACAATAATGAAACAAAGTATGATACATAAAATCAGCGCAAGCAAGAAGTTGTTTTCGCCCGGCGCACAAAAACCAATCTACTTGCTCAATTTCGTTACAAACAGTTGCAATGCGGCATGCGACCATTGTTTTTACTGGGAAGAACTCAATACGAAAAAAAATCTGGAACTTACGGTTGATGAACACTCAAAAGTGGCACAATCATTAGGTTCAATGTTTCAAATTACTTTCACGGGAGGCAGCCCCGAATTAAGGAAAGATTTGCCAGAAATTGTTTATGAATATTATAGGTATTGTAAACCAAGCAATATGACTTTCTGTATGCTCGGATACAATACTGAGAGAATTATTGAACATGTCAAAAAAATGTTAGAAAAATGTACTAACCAACAAGTTACTATTGGAATTTCTTTAGACGGCTTGGGAGAAGAGCATGACGAATATAGAAAATTGAAGGGGCTGTTTGAACGAGTAGTAAAAACTGTATATGAACTTCACAAACTACAAAAACATTATCCACACCTTAGAATTGCTATTGGTATGGTTGTTCACGGACTTAATATTCATAAGGTAGAAAACTCAGCACTATGGGTACGTAATAATTTACCTGTTGATATTCTCAAGCCAATTTTAGTTCGTGGTA
>JAYRWZ010000362.1:0-4015 GCA_041917875.1 Chloroflexota bacterium
ACATTCCGTTGTTTTTTCTTTCCTCATTACAGGAAAAAGCGTTTCTGCTGATTTAGTACCGTTGTCTGCACTCCCCGCCGTATGAACCTCGACATATTCTAAGCCAAAAATCCTCATAAAAGGATTCGCTCGTCTGGCGATTGACTGCATTTTTTTTGTGGGGATAATGGAATGACGCTTGCTCAATAGTCCCGCATCCGTGATAACTGCTCTTCTTTTTGTTACGATTTTGAATCCATAATAGCGGGCACAGTGCAAAACTATGCCACCAAGCCATGAAACAAATAATGAAAAAAGTAAAGTAACAACAATAAATATCCACACATTATCTATGATCCATTCAGTAGCGGCATTGAAGGTTTTATTGTTCTCTATAAGTTTACGAAGAACAAAATTATATTGACCAAAGAGACCGGCTGTGAACAGAACAATTGGTGATAAACGCGTAAGTCCACCCCGAATCAATTCATTATTACTTAATGAAAAGAATGGTAAATCTTCCACTTTTTTCACAAACTGCTGATTGCTCGTTGATATCTCGTTTGAAACGACTGATTGTAAATTTTCAATTTCATGACGTATTGCATGCGCTTGTTCAATGCTTACATATTCTAATTTACCTTCCGTTGATTTCCCACCGGCCGTTTCAATTTTCACAGAGGCAATGCGGAATACACGCATCAAAGCATTTTGAACAATATCAACATTCTGGATTCTATCTATTGGAATAGTTCTGTTATTCTTAAAAAATAATCCGGAATGGATCACTATACCATCGGGTGAAATATAAAATCGAAAATTAAAATAATAAATTAATAAAGAAGGTAAAAGCAATAAAGCTACAATAAGATAAATGATAAGTTCTACTAAACCCTCTTTAAAGTTGCGCATAACTAAAAAACCGACCGCTAATTGCGGTACAATGCGCAATGCCGAATAAAATATTGTCATTGGATGCAGTCGCCGACCTTGCACTACGTTCATGTATCCTCTTCTTCCGATTTAATAAACGATTTTAGATATGTACGTAAATGCTCTGCATATTCAGTTTGGAGTCCCGGAATTTTAATCGAGTCACCAGACTGCCCCGCCGTATGAATTATCAGAGAAGATAAGTTAAAATATCGTTCTATAGGACCTTGGTGAATGTCAATATGTTGAATTCTCGGATATGGGACTAATACTTCGCGTAAAAATATATATCCCGTTCGGAAACGTATATCTTCTTCTCCAAATGCAAATGTAGAATTATCATAAACAAATTGTGCTCGAACAAAACGAAACAGTATATCCGCAATTGAAATGATGCAGAAACTAATGATTATAATTGTCTTTGATGTAAATAATAAAATTATTGCAATAACGGCGTAAAGTATAAAGTATAATATCAAATGCAATCGCCATACAGTAACAATATTACTGTCCAATCTATATCGTTCGGATACATTTTCTTGTACAGATTGTATATGGTCGTATATTGCTTCGGTGTTTTGTGTGGAATTGTCAGGCATTGCTGTATCACTCTGCTCCATATCAAACTCTCTCATACATTACGGCTAAGCCCTGCCCTACTCCGATACAAAGACCGGCGATACCATACTTCTGATTATTGCGTTGCAAACTACGAATAAGCGCACCGCTGATTCGCGCACCGCTCATTCCTAATGGATGACCAATAGCTATTGCACCACCATTTACATTTAATTGTTCATCTGAAATTGACAATTCTTTTTTACATGCCAATGCTTGAGCTGCAAATGCCTCATTTATTTCAATGAGTCCGATTTCGTTAACAGTCATTTCCATTTTTGCCAATATCTTACGTATTGCATACACAGGTCCTATTCCCATGTACCGCGGATCAACGCCAACGGCTGATGATGTGATATATCGAGCCATTGGTGCTAAACTATATTTTTTAACGGCTTTTTCACTTGCCATTAGTACCATCGCCGCACCATCATTAAGAGAGGACGAATTACCGGCGGTAACGCTACCTCCCTTACGAAATGCCGGTGATAGTTTCGATAGTTTTTCTAAAGATGTATCTTGGCGAATGGTTTCGTCATGCTCTACAAAATGAACTTCTCCCTTTTTACCGACTATCGGTACTTTTGAAATTTCCTCGGCTAATATACCTGCATCGCGGGCTTTAGCAGCTTTTTGATGCGAACTAAAAGCAAACAAATCTTGTTCCTCACGGGAAATATTCCATCGTTCAGCAACATTTTCGGCAGTCTCCCCCATAGTTTCAAGGGGGAATCTCACCTCCAAATTTTTATTCGGATACCTCCATCCCAATGCTGTATCATACGCTATCAGATTTCCGAACATTGCTGCACCCGATACATTTTTTGGTATGGAATAGGGTGCTCGTGACATTGACTCAACGCCACCTGCAATAATGATGTCAGCTTCACCGCTTTTGATCGCACGTGCCCCTTGAATAATAGCTTCTAAAGATGAGGCGCAGAGACGGTTGACTGTCACACCAGGTACCGTTTCGGGCAAATTTGCTAATAATCCTGCCATACGAGCAATATTGCGATTATCTTCTCCTGCTTGATTTGCGCAACCAAGAATCACATCATTAACATGATGACCTTCCAGCGAAGTTCTCTCCATAAGTTGAACTATAACAAAAGCAGCCATATCATCAGGTCGAATTGACGATAAAGCACCACCGTATTTTCCGACGGGAGTGCGTATAGTGTCGATTATATATACGTTTTCCATGTTTATCTCTTAAAAATATTTATTGTAATGCAGATAAATTAATTTCAACTTTTTGTAAACTGTCTTTTATAGATGCTAATTTTTCTTTTTCGGCAAGGATGACATTTTCAGGTGCTTTCGCAATAAATCCTTCATTCGATAATTTTTTTTCAATAGAAATGACCAAACCGGACAATCTCAGTCTTTCCTTTTCTAATTTCTCAATTTCTTTATCAATATCAATGGCAGTGTCTGCTTGAATAAATATTTCTACACCTTTCACAACCGAAGATATACATTTTTCGGGATTGCCGGAAGCTTTCGTCAAAAATTCTAAATTTTCACATTTTCCAAGTACAGAAACAATGGGTAATTGAGCATGGAAAAAATCGGGTGACAAATCTTCGGATAATCGAATGTACGTAGGTGTTTTCTTCGATGGCGGGATCTGAGCATTAGCACGCATACTGCGGATTTCTTCAACAATTTCCTGTAAAGAATTAAACGAAGCAATACTATTCGTTTGTTCCAATGAAGTTGATTCCGGAATTGTCACAAGACTTATAGTTGAATTATCCTCAATCGAGAATAATCCGTGCCATAATTCTTCAGTGATAAATGGCATAACAGGGTGTAGCAGCGTAATCATTCTCTCAAAAATCTGAAGCACGAAGCACACTAATTCTTGTTTCATTTCATTAGTATCTAAAGAATTATACTGTATTTTGAATATTTCAAGATACCAATCGCAGAAATCCCGCCAAATAAATTCATAGAGGTTTTTGGCATATTCGGTTAAACGATAATTATCCAAATATTCCACAGTTTTTTCTTGGGTAGCGAACAAACGACCCTGAATCCATTCATCAGCCGCACTTAAAGAATAATCCTTCAAACCGAGGCGCGGATTGTCTAAACTACATTCATCCATTTTCATCTGTATGAATCGTCCTGCATTCCATAATTTATTCGCAAAATTTCTTCCCAATTCCACTTGTGGTGTGTCCTGGTTTTCTGTTACTTCAAAACGAATATCCGTGCCGAGCGGTGCCAAATACGTTACAGTAAAGCGCAAGGCATCGGCACCATATTTTTTAATAACGTCTAAGGGATCAGGAGAATTTCCTAAAGACTTTGACATTTTTTTACCTTTACCATCGCGGATAATGCTCGTAAAATACACATCTTTGAACGGTATAGTCCCTTTAAATTTTAGTGTTGCCATAATCATACGTGCAACCCAGAAGAATATAATATCCGGTCCTGTTACAAGCAGATTTGTCGGTAGATAATGTGCCAA
>JAYRWZ010000363.1:0-4524 GCA_041917875.1 Chloroflexota bacterium
ATTATATTTGTTGACGCGCAATTTTTTCCAGTCTTCGCCGCTATAAATGATATGAACAGCGTTAATATCCGGATCCGCGGTAAACACGATGGCATTTCTCTCAATAGTAACAATGTCTATTGATGCGGAAGGAGAAAATCGCTTTAATAATCTAATGACCGGCAATATGGTAATAGAATCACCCAGCCCCCCTGCGGGGCAAATTGCAATTTTTTGTATTGTATGCGGCTTTAGTGGTATTGGCTGTGACCATGTTCCCCATATAAGCCGAATGAAAGGGCTCAACATTCGTATCATGAACCGATTTCTCCCCACATGGCTTGGATTGCCTCCACACAATCCGCAGTAGGTATATGCTCAATTTCTAATTTATCGGGAGCAACAAGAAACCTATACGGCACATTAAAAGGCATCCACTCATAAATGTATGTTGTCATTTCCGAATAAAAAGCCACTGTCGGTTTTTTGTAAGCCGATGCTATATGCACCAATGATGTATCGGGAGAAATCACCATAGTGCAGCGGCTGACAACCGCACAAATATCAAGTATATCATTGCTCTTAAAAGTAATATACTTTCCTTGCGGTAATCCTTCAAGAATTTTTTCAGCTTTTGACACATCTTTTTCGATGGCAATAATCACTATCGGAATCGAGGAAAAGGTATTAACACATTGTAATAATATTTCCCTACTTTTTTCAATGGAAAATTCTCTATATTCCCTTCCAGCCGAAATATTATATACCACAAAAGGGCTTTGCTGATGAACCTGATGCATATCAAGGAATGTATTGATTGTATGTATATTGTTTTCACCCAAAGGAATAGAGAGTGTTAATTCAGAACTTTTGTACTGCCAACCAAAGACCTCACAGACCATCCGTGCCTGTAATTCAGCCATTGTAAATGTATCGCGCTGCAAGTGTATATGTACATTAAAAAAAACATCGTACAATGCTTTTCTTGCTTCAAAAAGAATAGTAACTTTCGATGCTTTTCTGCCTGCAAGCGCATTTGCCAATAACCCTGCGTATGTTGTTTTAAACAGAACAAAACAAAACACGGCATCGTAGGTGTGTTTACGCACCTGCCGAATAAGTGCAACAATATCAGTAAACGTTTTTTTATGAATAAATATATTCTTAAATTGAGGATTATGTCGAATAATATGGCAATTGTATTCTGAACATATTACATCTATTTCAATCCCGGGAATATTTTTATGCAACAAGTCCATTGCAGCCGTTGTCACAACCATATCACCGATGGCATCATAGCGAAAAAGTAATATGCGTCTGACTTTTGCGCTGTCTAATGGAACTTCATGAGGAGTGTTGCGAAGGAATAAACGTAATACGGCATACGTGATTTTCCGATTTACGGATTCGATACTGCGAGAAAGTCTGCGAAGGAAATATTCTTTAGCCATAGCTCTTTAGGACGGATAAATAATACGCGCGGTAACGGTTGTATCTGCCGGAGAAAATTTCAGAGCATTAGAAATAAGGTTTTCAAAAATTTGTACGGTCAGTACATCATCACTGTATGCATCCACAGGTGTACCTATTTGCTCATTTTTCAATGTGATACCTTTAAGAATAGCCATTTCTGAGTATTGCTTGGTTAAAAGCTTTAAGAGCATAGCAATATTGACAGGTTGTGGATTGACGGGTGTTTTTCCTGATTCCAATTTGTTTATATCGAGCAATTTAGTGACAATTGCAAGCGTTTTGTCGGCTGTTGATTGTATTGTTAAAAGACTTTCTTTAAGGTCATCATCGGTGAGTATGTCATAGTCTTCAACAAGAATTGTCGCATAACTGCGTAAACCGATGAGCGGATTTTTCAAATCATGGGAAGCTATGCCGATAAATTCATTCTTTTCGCGGTGTAATTCTTCCAATTGTGTATGTTGTTTTTCTAAAAGAGCAAGTGCCTCATCTCTTTGTGCAAGTAAAGCCGTCAGTTCTTCATTCCGTGTATGTTCAATTTCTGAAATGACTCGTAATTTTTCTACTTCATGCAAGGCACTGAAATGATTAAATTTTGTGTTGGCGGCTTCTTTTGTTCTTTGTGATTCCAGCATATAATATTGTTGAAAATGCCAAAGTGCTTTTTCCCACTGTTTGTCTTTTTCATATACTTCTGCTAAGTTTTGATGCACCGCACATTGCTCTTGCACAATGTGTAATTTTTGAGTGAGTTCCAATGATTTTTGGTAATATTCTATGGCAGCTGAATAATTTTTCAAGCCGTATTCTATTTTTCCACGTACATTAAACCCCGCGGCAACTGTGTGTTTATCGCCGACCTCTTCACCTAATTTTAATGCTTGTTCAATAAGTGTTGTTGCCAGATTATAGTCAGCGTTATCACAATATATGACTGCTTTGTTAAGTAAAGCAATAGCTATTCGCGGTTTGTCACCGATGCGTTCATTCAGTTCTATGGCTTGGTCTAATTCTTTGATGGCTTGTTCATGATTGTGTTGTTTTGACATTGTGATTGCTTTATTTGC
The DNA here is from genome assembly GCA_041917875.1 of Chloroflexota bacterium. Classification (GTDB taxonomy): domain Bacteria; phylum Bacteroidota; class Ignavibacteria; order Kapaibacteriales; family UBA961; genus UBA2353. The sequence goes on from JAYRWZ010000363.1 coordinate 2,520, forward strand.
AACAATAGCCGCCTGTAGAGCCATATTGCCTATTTCTATAGCAATTTTTTCTGCATCATCTTGATATTCAAGGCATTTATTGTACTCTTCAAGATGAAAATAGACCAAGCCGATATTTGTCAATGATTGCGCAGTGAGTTGATTGACACCCATTTTTCGCCGTAATTCTAATGCTTCAAGGTGGCTTTCTAAGGAATTGCTCCACAGCCCTAAGTTCATATAACATGACCCCACATTATTTAATGTGGTTGCGATTGATTCAACAATGTTATGTTGTTTATAATACGGAAGTGAATTTTGAAAATAGTGTAATGCTTCCGAATATTCTCCCTCAAGATACATAGAACGTGCGATTGCGTTTTGAGCCGCATGATATACTAAATCATCTCCACTTTTTTCTGCATAATCCAATGCCATAAAACCATATTTTTTTGCATCAATATGATCCCCTTTTGCAAAAGCCACAAACGATGCCGTGCGCCAAATTTTTGCCATGACTGCATCGCTGAATGAATGCTCGCATAATTCATCTGTCAATTGCTGCAACAGTTTTTCCGATTGTTGCACATCACTGTTACATAGTTTTTCTATTTGTTCCAAATAATCTGATATGTTGCGTACATCTATCATGCAAAAAAATGTATGGTGCAAAAATTATTGTGCTTTATAGATAATAAAACTAAATGGATTTTGAACAGAATTACCCATGAGATTATAGATACGTATTTGAAGAATACCGCCCACAAATTCATTAGCATTTGCAAAAACAGGCGCGCCGCCGCCTAAGGGTGTTACCACAGTCGTATATGCAGCATTGGAGTATATCAATCCGGGCAATGTGATAGTATAATATCCGGCATTGCTCCAAGCTGATTCATAATTGGGCGTACCGTTGAGAATAAGCCCATTTGCCGTAACCGTGCCGTAGCATACCGGAAGCGCATTGCGTTCACCGGTTGTTCCTGCTCCGTAATTTTTCGTTAATTCTCCCTTGACATTGACTTTACCATCAAAATATCCGGCATACGATGTCGCCGAAGAATTAGTCGAAATTCCACGCACGGCAATAGCGCTATCCCCTGTGACCATACCATAAACGCCTATACTTTTTCGCCCGCTTGCGGTGCCGGAAACTCCTGTACCCAAAGGACTTGTAGATTCGCCTTTTACTCCGGTGCTCTGCGCATTAGTGCCATTCGCCACTCCGCTCACTCCAATTCCGGCAGCACTTACACCATTCACACCCGCACCACTTCCACTATGCGTACCGACAACACCCGCCCCATTGCCATTAATTGCCATATTATTACCGCGCACACCGGCTGCATTTACTCCGCCATTTGTTGCCATGATAATGCCAATAGCGCCTGAAGCATTTTCCGAAGAGGAGAATGACTCACCATGGACACCTGCCTGTATGCCTGTATTGGAAGTATGAGTTCCCATCACCCCAACACCATTCGCACTGTGTCCGTGGACACCTGTACCATTCACCGTAGAACCATACACAGCATTACCATTACCCAAGTGTTGTCCCCAAATACCATTACCTAGGGCTGTTTTTGTATTATTAGTCCCCACGATTGCGCTTGCATTGATTCCGGCAGAATCTTGGACAATAGAAGCCATAAAAGCAGCGGCTGAATCTGACTTAGACAGTGTAATGGCTGCCATACCCGGCAATCTGCCCGTTAATGATATATGTTGTCCTAAAATTCCTATACTGTCGGTACTGCGCCCAATGACTCCAACGCCACGCAAAGCCGAACCGAAGACTCCGGCGCCTCGCCCGGCATGATGTCCCCACACACCCGATCCGCGTCGTGCGGACGATGAGCGCACTATGCCGTTAATACCCGAAGCCCACAAGCCGGGATTATTCGCCGTAATGCTTCCCGAAAGTGCCGTGACACTATCGCCCGTAGAAAGTGCTGTGGAACGAATGGTAGCCACATTGCCGGAGGTTGATGTATTGCGAGCTTCAACAGATGCCCCCGTAGCGGCA
>JAYRWZ010000364.1:0-3835 GCA_041917875.1 Chloroflexota bacterium
TAATTTTCAAACAGCTACAATACTTGCATTACAAACAATTAGAGCACCTTTTAGCTTTACGTTCTCCACCGACAGCATTCCATTAAGCAGTAGCACCCCAATTCATACAAACGACAATACGGGTATGTCTGTTCTCTCATTAGAACAATTATTTGCTATTAAAGAATGGTATGAAATTTTACAAAAAATTGATTTAAAATTTGTTGATTTAACAATTCACAGAATTAAATCTGCAATCTACAACAGGGAATATCATATTGATTCTATCTTAGATGCTTTTATTGCTTGGGAAAGTATGTTTAGTTCTGAAATAAGCACGACAAAATCGGTTACAAGATCTATTGAAAAAATTTTGCAAAGAGCGAACTATGGGATTAAAAATAAAAAGTTAAATAATTTATATGGCTTGAGAAGTTCAATTGTACATGGAAATCCGAAACAACACGAATTAATCAAAAGTAAGGATCCTCAGAATCCATTATATGAACAAGAAAAAATAAAAGAGGAAGTCATCAGTATTGCATTGATTACACTTAAAGAACTCGTTAAAGATAAGGAATTGATTGAAAAAACCCCCAGACAAAGAGTAGAGTACTTACTTACTCCAACAACGGAAGTATGTGAAAAATGTGAGTCTAAAAAATATAGAATTGAGAAAAATTAAAACATGTAGAATACATTCATACTCATAAACATATCCTCGCTCAAAATGCGGTTTCAAGAACAGATAAAATTATGCGCCGCCTTTCGGCGGCGCATAGAGAATATAGATTTTTTACCAGTCGAAATTATTACTGTCTAATGTCAATGTGGGCGTATATGCCGAATAGACCGTGCCATAGCCCGCACGTAAACGATAATACCACACGCCGCTATTTAATTTTTACGAATATGCGTTACTATTTACATATTTGCAAAAGCTGCATGTTTTAATTCTTGCAATTGATGTTCATGCACCTTGGCAAGTCCCGTTGCCGGAGCTGCCGCCGCTGCACGACCTACATATTTTAATTGTTGATTCACTAATAATAGTTCTTGCAAGTACGGCGCGATAAATGTCCAAGACCCTTGATTTTTGGGTTCTTCTTGCACCCATACAATATGGGAAGCGCGAGCATACTGTGCTAATATGGATTTTGCCTTTTCATTATGGAAAGGATATAATTGTTCCACACGAATAATAGCAACATCATTGGCATTGATTCGTTCGCGTTCCGCAATCATATCAAAATATACTTTGCCTGAACAAAGTAATACTCTGCGTACTGATTCTTTATTTTCAATGGTTGTATCGTCAATAATTTCCTGGAAGCCGTGATCGGTAAAATCAGAAAGCCGCGACACGGGCCGGCGTAAATTCGCTTTGGGTGTCATGACAATTAAGGGTTTCCGATAACTTGCCAATACTTGGCGGCGCAGTGCATGGAAATATTGTGCGGGTGTTGTAAAATTACAGACAATCATATTATCTTCAGCGCATAATTGCAAAAACCGCTCTAAACGTGCGCTGGAATGTTCAGGTCCTTGTCCTTCATAGCCATGAGGCAACAAAAGAGTTAAATTTGATAATTGTCCCCATTTTTCTTCGGCACTTGCAATAAATTGATCAATAATAATTTGCGCACCATTGGCAAAATCACCGAATTGAGCTTCCCATAATGTTAAACCGTCAAGCCGCAATGTGGAATAACCATATTCAAATCCCATAACGGCAGCTTCCGATAACGGACTATTGTGAATGCGTAATTTTTCTTGATTGTTGCGAATCGAGTTGAGTAAAATAAGCGACTCTTCAGTTTGGAAATCAAATAAAACGGCATGTCGATGGCTGAATGTGCCGCGACTTACATCTTGACCGGTAAAACGGAGAGGATGTCCTGCAAGTAATAAAGAACCGAAAGCCAGGGCTTCGCCCATACCATAATCAATCAGCGGTTCATTATTTTCAATCATTTGTGATCGTTTTTTTAATAAATCTGCTAATTTAGGATTGATATGGAAATTTTCGGGCACATGCGTAATTGCGTGTGTTATTTCTGCCGCTAATTCCTTTGTGATTGTCGTTGCTACGGGTTCGAATAATTTAGTGTCATCATTGTAGCGTTTGGAATTGTCTTGCCATGAATCGGTGAGCCGCTCATTAAATGCTTTATTGAGAATATTTTTGAAATTATCCTCCATTTCCGTTAATTCGGCATCGGTAAACGCTTTTTCTTCAAGCAGCTGTTTACGATACACTTGGCGCACCGCTGTGTGTTGTCTGATTTTTTTATATAATAATGGTTGAGTAAATGTCGGCTCATCACCTTCGTTATGACCATATTTTCTGTATCCGTAAATATCTACAATGACATCATCATTAAATTTGCGGCGATATTCAAAAGCAAATAAAGCACAAGCTCTTACTGCTTCTGGATCATCACCATTGACATGTAAAATAGGTACTTGTAAAATTTTACCGATTCCAGTAGCATAGGTCGTTGAGCGCGCATCATCGGGCGATGTCGTAAATCCGATTTGATTGTTGATGACCACATGAATTGTTCCGCCCGTGGTATAGCCGGCTAAGCGTGCCATATTTAATGTTTCGGCAACAACTCCTTGTCCGATAAAAGCAGCATCACCATGAACAAGAATAGGCAAAGCGGAGGATAAAGTTTTATCGGCATTAATATCATCAATAGCGCGAGCCATACCTTCCACAACGGGATTAACTGCTTCCAAGTGACTTGGATTTGGAGCAAGCAATACTTCGATATTTTTACCTGAGCGTGCTTGATAATCACCGCGTGCGCCCATGTGATATTTTACATCACCGCTGCCATGATAAGAATCGGGATCGAATTTACCCTCAAATTCATCGAAAATCTTTTCATACGGTTTATTTAATAAATGGGCAAGCACATTTAAGCGACCGCGATGAGCCATTCCGATAACGACGGCATTTAATTCTTCTTCGGCTGCTTGTTCCAATACTTTTTCCATGAAGGATAATGTGGTTTCACTTCCTTCAAGAGAAAATCGCTTATGCCCGATGAATTTGGTGTGCAGATATTGTTCAAATGCTTCTGCTTCCAATAAACTGAGATAATTATATTTTTTTTCTTCTTTATCGAATTTTACTTCAAAATGCGATGGTTCGATTCTGTTTTGTACCCATTCACGCTTATCGGGGTCATTGATATGCATAAATTCAATACCGATTTGACGACAATATGTATCGCGCAAGGATTCGATAATATCGCGCAAAGTGGCTCTGTTAACGCCACCAAGTCCGCCGGTATCGAATTGACGGTCAAGATCCCATATAGTAAAACCATATTGGGAAGGATCTAAATCGGGATAATAATATGTTTGTAAACCGAGGGGATTGATATTGGCTTGTAAATGTCCGCGCACACGGAACGAATGGATCATTTTTGCAACAAGTGCTTCTTTGTCTAAGACCTCAAGTTCATCTTGCGAACCAAAAGGGCTTAAACGTTTGTCTGTAGCCCAACGCATTGGCTCGAAGGGGATTTGCAATTGCGCAAAAATCTGATCATAAAAATTGTGCTGTCCGAGAATTAATTGACTGAGATAGGCAAGAAATTCTCCGGATTCCGCACCTTGTATTATGCGGTGGTCATATGTTGAGGTGATATTAAGTACTTTACTGATAGCCAATGTTGAAAGAACTTCGGGCATAACCGCCTGAAATTCGGCAGGGTATTCAATGCCGCCGGTTGCGATAATAAGCCCCTGACCTTCCATCAGACGCGGCACAGAAGCCATAGTACCGATGGTACCGGGATTTGTCAATGATATTGTGGCACCGGTCAATTCATCCACAGTA
>JAYRWZ010000365.1:0-9107 GCA_041917875.1 Chloroflexota bacterium
ATTGCTCAACGCTTCGGTATGGATGTGACAAGCAATAATATTGCAAATGTCAATACGCCCGGCTATGCACGGCAAAGAGTCGAATTCGGTGAGACTGACCCTCAATTATTGCCCGGCGGTAAAGGATATATCGGAAGCGGTGTGGAAGTTGCCAATGTACGATTATTCCGTGAAGAATACTTCGACAGAGAAATTCGCAATAATTTATCAAAAAAATCCGGCTTTGAAAATGACAGTTCTATTTTAAGCAGAGTTGAGACTATTTTAAAAGAGCCCTCAGATGATGGCATTGATGCTACCATAAACAAGTTTTTCAGTTCATTTCAAGAATTAGCAAATCAACCGGAAAGTATTGCACGAAGAGAATTTGCATTGAACCAAGCTCAATCGCTGGTAGATGAATTTAATGGTATGTCTGCACGTTTTACGGAATTGCGTTCACAAGTGTCCGAAAAAATCAGCACATCAACAGATGAAGTAAACAGAATTATTGAAAGAATAACTGAGCTGAATAATAACTTAACACCACTTGTCAGCTTGGGATCAGATGCGGGCAGCACCATCATTAATGAGCGCGCACGTGCCGTTGAGCAGTTATCGGCACTTGTTGGTCCCGTCAATGCTACTGTGGACACGAAAGGATTAATGAGCGTCAGTGTGAACGGGGCTTCCATTATTTCTACCGTCGTGGGTCATAAAGTGCAAGTATCGGAAACCATTGCTGCGTCCGGCGAACGCACATTGTCCATGCAAGTAGTCAGCAGAGCTTCCGGCGAAGTAATTTCCAAATTTAATCCCGGTACCGGTGAAATTGCAAGTAATTTAAAACATTATAATGTGACGCTTGACGGACAAGACAGCAGCGGAGGTTTTTCCATTGTAAAATCGCTTGATGAATTAGCAGCAGCAATTGTTACCAATGTCAATGGCATTGCACAAACGGGCTATGGTCTTGATGATGTCACCGCACCGAACAGAAATATATTTGATCCTACGGGCACAACGGCTGCCTCAATAAAATTAGATACGGCAGTACTTAATCAACCGAGGAATCTGCCTGTCTCCATTGAAGCGGGAACCCCCGGTGATAATACCATTGCAAGGCAAATAGCTGCTTTAGCCGATGACCCTACGTTTATTAATGCACAAACTGCACAGCAATTTTATGCAAATACATTAAACAGAGTGGCAACGGCGGGTGCCGATGCTGCCAATGGAGCGAAAACAACATCATTAGTCAATGATCAATTAAATGCACAAAGAGAATCCGTTATCGGGGTTAATCTCGATGAAGAAGCTCTTAGCTTAATTCGCTATCAAAGGGCTTTTGAAGCAGCGGCACGTATTGTGAATACGACAAATGAATTATTGGGAACGCTCATTAATTTGGGCAGATAAATTTCATGAATAATCAAAAGTGATGCCATGAGAATTACACAAAATGCACAAGCTCTCAGCTACAATCGCAGTATCTTGGAATTACAGGAGCGCGTGGATAAAGGACAAAATAAAATCACCACAGGGCTGAATTATTCAAACTTATCTGAGCAACCCAAAACAATTGTAGATATTCAGCAATTACAAACATTGGTGGACAGAAATACGCGATTTATTACGTCTTTGGATGAAGTCTCCAATGAAATGTATGCGGGGGAATTTGCTGCCGAAAAACTTGCTGAAAAAGTTCAAGATATTCGCCAACTTGCCATTGATGCTTCCAAACACACGGCTTATGATAAGATGCCTGTTCTGGGACAACAGGTCTTTCAGCGACTTACTGATATGGTACGCGATGCCAATACTGACTTTGGCGGCAGATTTGTATTTGCAGGAACAAAAAATACTCCGCAATCATTAAATACCGCGCCACCGTCAACCAATAATTTACCGTTTGAATTAGTGCAGGAGGCAGCAACACCGGACAATCCTTCCGGTTTGCGTGTGATATTTAAAGGTAATACCACAGAAAGAATGGTAGATAAATCCATTGGTTCGCCGGAACAAATAAATATAACGGCAAATGATGCCTTTGGCGGCTCGGGGACAGAAATTTTTGAGACCGTTATTGATATTTACAATAAAATGACCTACCGTTCCGATGGCACATTGCGCACCAGCGATGAAGTGATGAATGTGGAAGATCAAAGAATTTTGCAGGGTTATGTACAAACCATCAGTAATCAAGCCGAACGCTTAGATGAAGAAATAGGTCATTATGCATATAGACGAAGCCGTTTGGAAGCAATTTCCGTACAATTAACCGAAGAAAGTACGCGACTCAAAGAATTGCGTTCACAGTTAGAGGATACGAATATTCCCGAAACAATATTACAGCTCAAACGCGATCAAAATGCTTATGAATATTCGCTTAATGTCGGCTCACGTTTATTCCAAACATCATTACTTGATTTTTTACGATAGAAATACTGTTATCACCAAAGCAGTCATGGTATAAAAATCAATGACAATGTGTACTGCGCTATGTATTTCAATCCCGTAGGGATGACATAGAAAAACAATATTCCGTCACCCCTTCGCTATAAACCTATACGGTTTTGGAAACCTTTTAGGTTTCTGATACATAAACGCCACCTCTCGAGCAGGGAATTTAGGAAATATATTTCACATTATTTGCTCCAAAACTATATTTTCACTTTTACTTCTCACTCTCAACAATCAAAAAACACTTCGCTTCGCCGGGTTTGGTACTGTACTTTTCGTTGTTAATCAATAGAATAATTTCAATATGTAAAGCTAATATCCATAGTAATATTAAAAAGTTGAACTGATATAAAATTATTATTATATCTTCCCAAAGACAACTTCGCCTTCATGGTAAAATTCGATTATCCACTCTTCTTCAGGGTTAAAAAGCCAAGTATCGAAAGAAAAACAGGTTACATCGTATAAATTTTCTACTAATATCTTTAATTTGCATGATAAAACAGGTAAATTTGCATCATCCCAACATACATAAACTGTAGAATCGTACTTTATAATATTTCCGAGTTCATTAAGACTTAAGATTAATTTCTTACTAGCGATTTCCCTCCAGTCAACTCTTCCTAATCTATGATAGAGAATTTTATTATTAGTCATTTCCCTCCAGTCAACTCTTCCTGAACTATGAAATGGAATTACCATCTCCATATATTCAAAAATGAAATCAGAGTCTACTTCGTTTAATACTTCTACATGTGGACTTAACAAATCTATACATTCATCTAACAAGTTCATAAGAATTTTATTTTTGTAGTTGCTTTAATAGGGTTTGAAATGTTTTTTCATTACTCGGTAAACTTATATAACCATCAGCGTCAGGGTTATTTCTATTTTCAATATTAATGTATAATCCTTTGGTTTTATCCCAATCAAGTCGCTATCTTACTTTCTTGTTTTCGAAGTCAGACCAATTACCTTACCATAGCCTTTAGATACTTTCAATCTTCCGATTAAAGGTTTAGAACCTTCGCCGGTGTTTGTTAGTGTTAGAGCCAGATTTCTTCCTGCTTCCCATGAATTTGCTTTTGCGATTTCATTTTCGTTGAGTTCTTTCGCAACATTATCAACTGCCCGCTAAATCATCATCAGCTTATCAAATAAACTAGTGATTTATCATTACACCTTTTAAGAGTACTTCTTGTTCATCCACTATAATATTAATTTCAATACTACAAGCCGTATACAATCCATCAACAATATGAAGCAACGTTCTATCTGACCACTTATTACAATCCATCCCTGATAATAGAACGGATTCTCCTTCTAGGACAGCATCATAAATAAAAATTTTTCCACCTTCAACTTTGAATTCTAAATCTATTATTCTTATAATTCTAAAATTTATTTCTTGATGATAATCCCAAGATCTATTGAAGTATAAACCGTCACATATAATAAAGCCATTTTCTATTGAAAATATTTCAATTTTACTACTAAAATTATTGTAAACGTAGAAAATGGATTCCGAAGTTTTATTAAAAGAAGTTAAATCTCCTTCATCGTAACTTATGAAGTTATCAAGTAACTCATAATCTGTTTTAGTATTATTAACTTGAGAATCCCCCTCCCATTGTTTGGCACTCATAGGAGATGAAATAATGAATGTTCTACCAATTAGAGAACATATATGCTTTGTTTTGACTTTCATATCTGTATTGTTTTAGTGATTAACTACTTTATTAACTTGCCCACCTTGGAGTCGTGAGCAACTTGGACAATGTGGAAATAACTTAAAGGGTCCATCGGGTTTTAATCGTAACGGTGGTTGATGATCAGGAATATATATTCCGTTAGTAGTTTTCGATCCGCATGTATGACACCCATATTTCTCACCTATCTTATTAATTTTAGCTCTTATAGACTAAGATTTATAGTCTCGTCATCTACGATAGATTCGACAGCATATTTCCCAGGTCGCAATGTGTACTGCGCTATGTATTTCAATCCCGTAGGGATGACATAGAAAAACAATATTCCGTCACCCCTTCGCTATAAACCTATACGGTTTTGGAAACCTTTTAGGTTTCTGATACAGAATCGCCACCTCTCGAGCAGGGAATTTAGGAAATATATTTCACATTATTTGCTCCAAAACTATATTTTCACTTTTACTTCTCACTCTCAACAATCAAAAAACACTTCGCTTCGCCGAAGTTTGGCTTTTTAGATGTCAAAGAACGAAATGGGCAAGAACAGTTCGGTAACTCTGTTATACTGTGAGTTCGGAACTCTTTAACAGCAATATTTTTTTATCCTGCTTATTTGCTTCTATCTATTCATCTCTGTCGGATATGGTAGCATGCAAACTTTAAAGTCATTGTTTTCTAATACTATCTGGTTACAACAATAGACCCGAATTAGCAGCAACTATTCCATTATTGCACCATAATTTTCTACGTTAAAATTTTTTGGCCAAATTGTATAATTGTCATATGTCGCTTTTTCAAATATCGCCTCTTCTATTCCTTCAGCATAGTTAAAATTTGCTCCTTTCAAATTTGCATTTCGAAAATCAGCTCTTTTGATCTTTGCTCCTTCGAAATTTGCATTTTGAAGGTTAGCATTCTCGAATATCGTGGAAAATGAAATGCTGTTTTTTAGATTCGCATTTGATAAATCAGTACTACTTAAATCGGCCACAATGAGATTAGACGACTCTAAGTTACAACCACTCATTTTGGCATTGAATAGAAAGGCACCTCTTAAATTGGAATTCATAAAACTTGAACCTGTTAAATTAGCATCTTCTAACAATGCTCTATGAAGATTCAAATTTTCAAGGGAAATACCATGTAAATGATCAAATGGTACTTCTATATTAAAATCGGTAACGCAATAAATAATCATACTTTTCTCCATCATTTTATTAATTCCCTCCCCAATCCTCCAAATAAATATAAGTTTTCTGAATAGGAACAGCTTTATGCCTTTGACTTGGTGAAATTATCCATGGGATTTGTTCAGGTTCAACTCCAAATACTCTTCCTGCAACATATCTATGATTCCCTTCCACAATTATTCCATCTACAACTTTAATTGGAGGCGGGACTAAACCGTCTTGTAACTTTGTAACATATCGCTGAACCATTGGCAAAGAAACTTCTGCTTGAAGTGTTTTCATTGTTGAGCCTTCCAATGCATTAACTATACTAGTCTCGGTAACCTCAACAACCTCTCCCGCCACATTTTTGCCGGTATTACCAACAACACTGAACGGATTGGAAACGCGGGTACGTCATACCAGCAAAACACCAAACCAGACATCAACTATGAGCTCTTTTGTCTTTGGTCTCGAAAGCAACAGAGAACCACTTACAAGGTATGGTAATGCTTTGGCTGTTACTGCCGTAACTGCTGCAATAGCAACCTCTGCGACTCCCGATTACTTTTCCCTTGTCCCGAGGGATTTTTTTAAGAAAAACAATATTCCGTCACCCCTTCGCTATAAACTTTTGGAAACCTTTTAGGTTTGGGATACATTGTTGCTCCACTATATGCCACAACAATTGTATGTAAAGATACCAAATGTTTTAACTAACATGCAAAACTACATTAGTAATAGCGTTTAATAGCATACATTTTTTTCTATCCAAGTAACAAGTTACCATCTTTATCTTTCTTTGGTCCGAATAACCCATAATTTGGAAACATTTTATTACCTAAATAGAACGAAAGTCCACAGATAGCTATAGCTACCACAACATCGATTATTCCATAAATACCCGATTCTCCAATATTGCCTATTAAATTGAAGATGCTGGCAATTGCAAGAATCCCTAAAATGTTATAAATGTATCCTTTATATTTCGACACTTCAAGAGCAAACCAAATTGTTAAAATCGGAATTACAAATGCAATTGGAATAAGGAAAAGTGAAAGTGAAGAAAGTAAAATTATCCCGACCAGTATTTTAATAATAATGGTTAGTACAAGCAGTCCAAGTAGCAAATTGTTTAATGTCTTATACTTTTCTTTAGTCTGCGGATCTATTGTAGAAGCAATTAAAGCAGAAATTGTAGATTTATCATAGTACTCTTCTGATAATTCATTCAGAATTTCCTGTCTTGGAATATTGTCTTGAATTCTGTCTTGAATTATCTTGATAGCTTCCTTTGTGCTTAGGCTTTTCTTTGTCATAGATGGATTTTTTAAAATGTGTGCAATCTCTCGTACTGACGCAAAACGTCGTTTATCTCCTCCAAAACTACAAAAATTTGTTTGTCCATCAAAATATGTACAAGGGAAATCTCTTGGTTCAATGCCCATTCTGCGTATTTCAGTCTAGCATACGGCTTGGTGGACATAAGATACCGGCTTATGTGCCAAATGTCCAAAGTTATTCTGTTGATTAAATACTGTTATCAGCTATTATAGGATTTGGGGTAATTTGCAATGCCGAGTATGTATTCAATAAACCGTTTTAGTTGATTATTTGGTGTGTATGTAATCTTTTGAGCATTTATATATTTTCTCACGCTTTCAATGTTGCGTCATCGAAAATATATTGAGTAGTCCTATCTTGGAGTAGGCAATGAATGGTTTTCTGTTATCATTGTTGTTCATGTCGTCATTTTACCGAGAACAATCACTATAATCTTGGGGTACAATTGAAAGAAATAAAAAAAAGCAAGTATGAATTCACACTTGCTTTTCGATTTTGTACTGTATTGCTTGACCTTATTTTGTATCGTGATTTACGAATGGAATAAGTGCAAGGTGGCGTGCATATTTGATTGCATCACACACTTGGCGTTGCTGATAAGCAGAAACACCTGTAATACGACGAGGAAGGATTTTACCCTGATCATTCGTGAAGCGGAACAATGATTTTGCATCTAAATAATCAATCGTGCGATTATCGCCGAGCGGATTATTTTTCTTTTTCGGTGCGGTACGTTGTTTACGTAAACCGGATGCAAAAGGATTGTTTACCGATTGGCGCGGTGATTGGCGTGAATCTGTCGGTCTCATTGATTATCTCCTTTATTTTCACGAATATTTTGTGATTTTTGGAATCGTTTGTTAAAGCGTTCTACACGACCGGCTGTATCCACAAGCATTTGCTTTCCGGTAAAAAACGGGTGTGATTTGGAATCAATCTCCAACACCATTCTGTCACCTTTGTAGCAGGAACGTGTAAGAAATGTCGAGCCGTCAGTCATAACAACTTCAACTTGACGATAAAGAGGATGAATACCTTTTTTCATGATGTCTAACCTTACTTCGAAATGTCAATGGAGTCAATTTGAGAAAGCTCGTCTATTTTGACAAAGCGCTCAAGAAATTTAATAGAACCTTTGTCTGAGCGATACCCTTTAACAACTTTTACATTGATTTTTTGCGGTCCGCTTCCTTTTTTCGACTTATCGCCGAATGTTTGCTGTTTAGCCATAGTTGCTCCGTAAAGCAGTAATTTACAATAGAAGAGCGCAAAAATACACTACTTTTTTGTAATGACAAAACAAAGATCAATTTTTTTTTACTTCGGCTGCTTTTTTAGCTCAAAAAGTGGCAATAACTTGATTAGAAGAATACCGAACTTGCCGATCGCACACCAATACTCACGCAGTGAGTAGGCGCAGGATGGGTCAATGATGTTTCATCGAAAATTCTTTCCCATGCAATATAGACATCCAAACCGGCTTGCTTCCCACGCAAATGATAACCACCCTCAAAGCGGGCATTGACCTCAAGCCCTGATTCCGATCGCGGACTTGCTTTGAATGCCATCAGGGATGCCCATCCGCGAGCAAAAACCGAATGTTTCTTGGCTAAAGAGTATTCCAAACGTCCGGCAGCCATAAATGCCCCTCGTATATCACTATACGATCTACCTTCATTGTTCGCCGGGAAACGATAATCGGACATGTAAAAATACCCTTCAGTCCGCAGCATATAATCAAAAGAAAATGAATGAGATACCGATTTTCCTGTCCAGGCGAGTTGTATGCCCGAATTGATTAAGACACGTTTACGCACACTATACATGGTAGGTGTGTCGCCATGGGTAGAATCACTATTGTCCACATCGTGTTTGCAGCGATGTTGCAGCCCAATACTTACAGAGCCAAGATAAAGTACAAGTGCTTGTTCCCATATTATTGCTCGTGGGTTAAAGGCAATATCATTATGAGGATTGGCACTGAGTTCACTGGAAAATAAGCCGCGCAGTACATCTGATGAACCCCAGCGATAGAAGTCTATACAACCGATAAATTTACCATTCCACGCTTGTTCACCGCCCAATGAGCCAAAGCCGCGTGCAAAGTCAATAGCATAATGTGTGGCTCCGAATGCTTCACCTATGGTTGTGGTATCATGGATATGGCGCACTATATTCGTTCTTTGCGTAAAGAGTTGAGAATAAAGAGCGGCGGGACACAATAAGAGCAAGAGAATAGTACATATTGTCTTCATGAGCATACTGCCTCATCAGGCAAAAAAGTGAGTGAATGATAGCAAAGTAGCTCTTCGCATGATTCTGTTTCACACTTTGCACTCTCGTGAAATAATTGTAAACATATACCACATACGTGGTACTAAACAATAAAAGCTGCCTTTAGGGCAGCTTTTATTAATCAAATTACAAAGAAAATTCTGTTTTA